>JABHGY010000031.1 GCA_018671775.1 Fidelibacterota bacterium | reverse complement strand
TGAAAATACTGATTATTGAAGACGAAAAATTTATTGGCGAACATATCAAATCTTCTTTGGAAGAACGGGGATTTTCTTGTGTTTGGTTCCAAAAAGGAGAAAATGGACTAGAATCAGCGATTGTGGATGTCTATGATTGCATTGTATTAGACCGGAGATTGCCTGATTTAGATGGATTAGATATATGTAAAAAAATACGCCATCATGCCATTAGCACGCCCATTATTATGCTGACTGCCATGGCGGATGTTGAACAAAAAATCGAAGGTTTAGATGCAGGGGCCGATGATTATATCACCAAACCTTTTTCGGCAGATGAATTGATTGCACGTTTGAATGCTGTCGTTCGTAGGATTACGTTTCAACGGAAACCAACCCTTCAAATCGGCGATGTGGAATTAGATCCTATCAAAAGAACCGTGAAAGTGAATGGTGAATCAATCTCGCTTTCTAATAGAGAATTTATGCTTCTCCAATATCTCATGCATCATGAAGGAAAACCATTGACTCGCTCACAGATATTTGATCATGTTTGGGAAGAGAAACCTGGAACCGACTCCAATGTGGTGGACGTATATATCAACTATGTCCGGAAAAAAATTGATGGAGATAAAAAGAAAGCATCTCATATCAAGACCGTTCGTGGTTATGGATATCAATTTAATGAAGATTCGTAAACAATCGCTTCACACAAAAATCGTATTTTGGTCCACTTCGGTCGTGGGCATCATTCTTCTTGTTTTTAGCATCGAATCCATATTATTGATTCGGAATAAATTGCGAAAAGATATTGATCGTCGCCTAGCATCTGAAACGGAAGAAATCATTCATACTTTCGATTTTATTGATGGAAAAATTCAAATCATCCATCCCTTTGAATGGGAGGAACCCCATCATACTTCGGAAGAAGATGCGGTCTATATTTTATATACAGATATTCAAAAAATAGAATTAGGTCGCTCCAAAAACTATATAGGAAAAACATCTCCTTTATCTACGTTTAACTATGATAGTCTTAATACTCGTTTCGATACGCAATTGATTGACGAACAAAATATTCGTTTTTCCATCATGCCCATACGCCTAGCAGGGAAGCATCGAGGATGGGCGATTACAGGAATGACATTCGAAAGTTTAAATCATGTCCAATCTGTGATTATTGGTGTCTATGCAGTTATTTTCCCTTTGGCCATGATTATTGCATTTTTGGGCAGTTCGGTCATTGCACGAAAAGCCATGGCGCCCGTTTTGGATATTTCTGAAACAGTGCGGAACATTCATGCGCGTAATTTGGATAAAACATTGCCAGAATTAGAGACTAAGGACGAAATTGCTCATTTGGCGGACACCATTAATGACCTCTTAGAAAGATTAAGAAAAAGTTTTAAAACTATTCGCCAATTCACCGCCAATGCCTCTCACGAATTAAAAATCCCTTTATCTATTGTGCAAGCAGAATTAGAACAGTATCAAAAATCAAATCCAACGTCAATGGATAAACCCTCTTTAGAAAGGACAAAAATAGAATTAAATCGAATGGCAAAATTGATTGACGATTTATCGACTTTAGCCAAAGCGGATACGCATCAAATTATTCTTTCAAAAAAAGCAGTGTGGTTAAATGACATTATCCATGATGAAATTGAGCGTTACCGACATACTGCAAATCAAAAAAATATTTGTTTAAAACCTATCGATTTGCCTTCTGTTTCAATTCAAGCCGATGCCCATTGGATGCAGGTATTGGTGTCTAATATATTAGATAATGGTATCAAATTTTCACCTAGAAATTCTACGGTTACCGTTCAAATTATCGAAGAGAACAATCGCTATTTCCATTTGGTGTTTTCTGATGAAGGTCCTGGAATCCTTGAGCATGAAGTTGAATTAATTACACAACGATTTTATAGATCAGAGCCTGCCAATAAAATTGCTGGAAGTGGTTTAGGGCTGTCCATTGTTCAGTGGGTTGCAGAAGCCCATGGCGGAAAGCTTAGATTCGAAAATAATATAGACAAAGGATTGACCGTAACTGCAAGTATCCCAGTGTAACTTTTAATCTAAGAGGTAATGTTCTATAATCCAGCCACAGGCAAAGATAATACCACCAGCTAAGAGCATTTTAGGATCCATCAGCGCTGGAAATTTGATAATAAAGCCAACCCCAATAACGGTCATCCCACATATTTCTAATCCTTTTGCTAAGTAGTACATGATATCGCTTTATCCATTTCACCAATAAGTTCTACTTGCTTTTGAAAAGCGGTATTTTTGATTTTTAACGCCCAGAAGTAATAAAGAATACTCACCAAGAAAAGTTGTCCGTGTAGCCATCCAATTGAGAAGTTATTGTCGGCGGCACCCCCTAAAATAAAAACGATACCAAATAACAGAATAGTAAGACTTACATGTTTATAAATGGGACTTTTAATTTGTGCCATTTTTAATTGGAATGATGTTTCTTTCTCTGTGTCTTTAATCAGAGATTTATACGCTTTTCCAGTGGCGATAAAAAAATACATTACAAGTGTTTCTGTGAAAGATAAAGTAAGGATAGTAACAGTTGCAATTCTTGGGTGATTTACGCCAAAAAGTAAATCTTGTGTATAGCCAGCGTAGGCCGTGACCAACAAGGCGATACTGGACATGCCCATGAGTATGTAAGCTGAAATTAAAAAAATCCACATATGAATCGTTTTCCTTTGAATTAGAGTGGGGAATTTCGAATAAAATAAGGTAAAAATGGATAAAAAAGATCATGGAATTTATTGACCATTTTCGTTTTAATTTTTGATATGAAAAAACCCTTAATCGCCAGCCAAATCCTATTGAGTCTTTTGATAATTGTGCTCATATCTTCTTGCACTAAATCAACAAAATATGCTGTTGTGGGCACAGTAAAAGAAGTGCAACTGAAAGAAAAGACCGTTATCGTTCGACATGATTCTATTCCAGGATTGATGATGGCGATGACCATGCCTTTTAAGGTATTGGATAATAAAGAAATTCAGGATTTATCTCCAGGCGATAGTGTCCACTTTGATTTTGTTTGGCAGGAAGATCCTCACTATGCGGAACATTTTATTATTGTTGGAAAAGGAAAAACGCTTGAAGAAGATGCTTTTTGGGAAGAAGAAGATTACCAAAAAGACTTAGGCGCAAAAATTGATGATGGTACTTTTTTAGATGAAGAAGGGAAGGATATTCGCCTCTCAGATTCAGATGGAAAGTTTAGAATTATATCGTTTATATTTTCGCGCTGTCCCATGCCAAATATGTGTCCAGCCGTTGTATTTAAAAATCAATATTTAGCCAGCGCCTTTAAAGACAATGACCAAGTTGAGCTTATGATGATCAGTTTTGACTATGTGTATGATTCGCCTAAAGTGCTGATAGAAAAATATGGCCCGGCTACCAGTGGATTTTCCAATTGGCATGTGTGGTCAAGTCAGGATCATTCTGCTGATATGATGTGGTTGGCAAAGCAAATCGGATTTGAATTTTGGGGTGTTGAGCAAAACCAAATTGGGCATAATCTCAGAAGTATTATTTTAGATCCAGATCGTCGCTGGCTTAAAACCTATGTAGGAGACCAGTGGAAAGGGAAAGAGATTAAAGAGGATTTAAATCAAATGATGAAAATATATTAATTTTACCTGTTTGCCGTTGCACAGGAAGGCGAATTTTTATTGCTGGTTTAATAATTCAAGGAACTCCGTTTTGTTCATCCGCCCCGGTTGATGTTGGAGGACCTTCCCATCTGAGTCTGTGATGATGGTTGTTGGCGTGGAGTTAATACCGAAACGGCTCAATGTTGCGGTTGCGTCAGAGTTGGCTACGTCAATCTCTACTGGGATAAACGCATCATTGACGATGCGCATCACTTGCTCGTCTGCCCAAACTTGGCGTTTCATGATTTGGCAAGGGGAACACCATTTCCCTGTGAAAAAGATAATAATGGGTTTGTCCGATTCGACAGCTTGCTGTTTCGCCATCGAGTATTTGTCAATCCAGGCAATGCGGTTGGGCGGAGCATAGAAGGAATACCATGCGTATGCGAGTGACACCACGAGGAATGTAAGCCAAAAAATTTGTCCAAACCGACCTGACTTGTCCTTACCAGTCGTCATCGCCCCATTCATCTTCTTCGTCATCACTTTCTTCTTCACCAAATTTATAGCCATTTTCATCGAAGTATTTTTTAACAATACTTGTGATATCTTTTTGGCCCTTCATATTCCAAATGAAATCACGAATACCTTCAAGCATAGCGGTACTATCGCCATCAAGAGAAATGAGTGCATTTCCATAGATAGCGTTCGCATTTTCTTCTTCAAATAAATCGCTTGTAGGAAGGAAAGGGGCAGGCATTTTTGTTCCAGGCATAATAACCATTGGATCTTTTAACCAATCTACAATCCAATCAGCACGTAAACGATCTTTTGCCATGGCTAAGTTGGGTGCCCAAGCTTGCGCATCTTGAATCGGAAATGTGGACCCATAAAAATGACAATTATTACAGGCTCCAAAATCAGTGCTGGCCAATTTTTTCCCTGCTTTTAATTTGGCATTCATTGCAACAATATGATCCGTTTCATAAGCAAGTAATTGATTATCTCCAAATTGGAAAGAACGAATGATAGAATTCCATTCTTCATCTTCCATATCAAAAGAAGGCATTCTCACCTGAAGATTTGGGCGAATCGTTGTGGGGTCATTAAAAAATTTAAATAGCCAATCAGGCTGAGTTTTACGTCCTTGTGTATTGAGATTCGGTGGTGAAAACTCTGTTGCGCCAATCACATCTACAATTTGGCCACCAAAATCATCAATAATATGACAGCCTTGGCAATTATATTCTTTGATGAGTTTTCGACCTTCATAAACGAGGGCATCTTTTATATAATGATCCGCAAGCATCGTTTCGCTCACTTCATCTTCATTGAAGCTCAATATGGCTGTGACTAAAGCATCCACTTCTTTCGGTGAAAAATTAAAGTTGGGCATTCTCAATTTATCTTCAGCAGGTGATTCTTTTCCATGATCGAAAATACGTGGATTTCCTAATTTGCGTGTAAACCATGCGTAATTCACATGATCCAAATCATGGATGTATCCAAAATCAAGTTTGTCCACTGGCTTAGAGCCTTCGAAAGTCAATTCTGTTCCAATCGGCTTTGCGTCTTCATAGCCAGGAATATTATGACAGCCAAAACACCCATAATAACGAAAACTTTTATCCGCTACATAGCCCATGGTTTCTTCATGATCCATTTTAGCTAATTGCATTTTAGCATAGGCTTCAGAGTTCATTTTAGAAAGCCAACCAAAGGCAATATTCTCTAGTTCATCTCTATCAATTTCATCAATATTTTTATGAGAGATAGCTTCAAATTCTGGATTGGTAAAAGACCTTAGATAAGCCGTAATGTCTTTTGCTTCTTGATCCGATAAACGCAAATTCGGCATGCGTGTTTCTGACCAATATTCACTGGGATTTTTAATCCAATTATATATCCATTCTGCCGAACCTTTTGACCCGAGTCCAATCAAATTCGGTCCATGATCTTTTAAGATAGATTCAATTGAAATTTCATCGCTCATGTTGTTCATATTAGGTTCAACAATATGACATCCACGACAGCCAACCGCATTAAAAAGTGTTTCACCGTTTACAGCGTCACCCATAAAACGATGATCATTTTTCGTGGAAGCTTCCTTGCCATCAGCAAAAAGATAATCCACCATGGTCAAGATTTCAGTCTCATTACGTTTACGCATTTCTGGGCTTGAATTATTATCTTGTTCAAAGAAGTGAGGCATGCGTGTATTGTGACGGAAAGAGCGCGGAGATTCAATCCATTTAATCGTCCAGCCTTTATCTAGCTTTTCAGCAATCTTGGCTAAATCGGGTCCAGCTTTTCGCCTTGAATCATAACGTTGAATCAGATGGCACCCATTACAACCACTTTTTTCGATTAAGGATAATCCTAAGGTCAACTGATCTGCATCTTTGATATAGGCTTCATTTTGATGACATTTAAAACAACTGGCTTCTGTATATTTTGAAGGGAGCATTGGTTTAAGCCAGTGATGCATTTGTTCCCAATCATATTTTTCTTCCCATTCTACTTTTTCTTCTTCTGAATCGGGCATGTGCACAGCGGAAACAAAAGAGGTGCCACGGTCACGTCCAGCATGACAGCCAGTGCAACCAAATTCTTCTACAGGATGGGATGAGGCTGGGCTTAAATAGGTGTCCAAATTTGGATGTGTGCGATAGGGTTGTTCCGCATCTATAAAATCAGGATTTGTCATTCCTAAATGACAAGAAGTGCATCGATCAACCGAAGGCACTTGAGTAAAGTTTACATTGTATTTGATATCTCGTATGACATACTGTTTGACTTTATAATAAGGATTCATAAAATCCAAAATAGGGAGATCACGCACCAAATCGCCCATTTTATTCATAAAGGACATGCGTTCTCTGTCAATTTTAGCTAATTTATTTTCCACCAATAAAACATCTCTCAAAACTTTATTCAATTCATCGGAAGCGTGCTTTGATTCTTGATTTATGGCATTAATGAGTGATTCTGTATCTGCAATATCGGTTTCAGTCGTTTCTTTTTTAAGTTTGTATTCATGTAAAAGAGCGTTGGCATCATCATATATTTTACGATTTTCTGCCGAGTGATCTTTTCCATGATCTGTTTCATGTGTATTATCTCTTTCAACCAAGTATTTCAACGCATCAATCTGTGATTTTTGTCCTTGAAAATTCATATTGTCTTTATAAAAGACACCTTTCAAAAAGATTAATCTGTTTTGCAATGAATCCGCTAAACTTGTTTGTGCGTCCAAATGAGCTTGAGCTTTTTGAACTTTTGCCTCATAATCAATACGTTCAGATTTGACAATCTCAAGTTCTTCCGCAAGCTCTGCTTCAGCCATTTGAATTTCTAACTGTCGGAAATTTCGTTGGTACACTTTGTATTCATCGTCATTATCATCAATAAACATCCATACAAAAGCAGCAACAAACAAAACGCTTGAAATAGCGAACCATTTATTTAATTGATGAATATTCCAATATCTTTCGTCGTTTTTAAACATATTTCACTCGAACTAAATGTTGAAGAACCATTCAGGAATGGCAATAATATATTTAAGATTGAATAACCATCGCATATACATTTTAATGGGAAGGGCTAACATAGATAGCCCAAACATCATTAAAAAAGTATAGCGCACAGGTCCAATTTCCTGAAAATAATTTTTGAGCCACGTTTTTGCCAACAGGATGGGTAGAAAACCCATATAGCCTACAAGTGCAAGAAAACCGATGCTTTCTCGTAAGAGAATATTTGCGGGCATTCCTTGACCTAATAATTTCACCCAAACATATTCTGAAAGATTTACATTATTAAGTGGAACAACTTTATGTGGATCCCAAAATTCAAATGGACCAAAAAAGTTCCAGTTGGGGCCACGGAAGAACGTGCCTATCACAATGAGAAATAGCCACAAAACAAGCCAGCCATACATAAAGATGAACATGCCAATACGTCTCTCTTTAAATGAATAATATCCATCTCCTTTTTTATTCACATCCATATAAGGAATAGCCATCATACCAATGATAATGAACATAGGGAAGACAATTCCTGCAATCCATGGATCAAAATAAACGAGCATTTCCTGTAAGCCTAAGAAATACCAAGGTGCTTTTGATGGGTTGGGCGTAGAGGCCGGATTTGCAGGTTCTTCTAAAGGTGCAGCAACTAAAATAGACCATACAATTAAAAAAACCATAAATAAAATAAGGGCAATAAATTCGATGTAAACTAAGTCTGGCCAAACTAAAACCTTATCATCTGGGTCATTATATTCCATCGGTTTTAAGCCTTTTTCCAAACGAGCATCATTTTCGTATGCTTGATACATGCTCCACCAAATGGTGATGAACATAGAATAAACCATTAAGACAATGGGGAAATTATCGGCCTTTGTTAAGGTAATATGGAAATTAGGATCAAAATAGCCAATCACAAAAAATCCCGTAATGGCAATCATTCCACCATAAAAACCTGGCTTTGTCCAAAGTCGCCAAATCCCCAACTTACGATGGACTTTTTCAAACCAATCGCTCGGGGGAAAGATGAAAGGGAATGCTACCGTCAAAAAAGTAAAGCTGATGGTAGGGACAGAAAGAATATCAATTATATCTTTAAATGTTTGCAGCACAAGAATCCTCGTAATTTAAGTTTAGAGTGGACCTGAAATACCGCCGTCTTTCCGGATTCTCCAGAAATGAACAGCCATCAAAATCATCACAATGAAAGGGACGCCAATACAATGTAATACATAAAATCGTAAGAGCGATGCTTCACCCACAAATCGTCCACCCAGTAAAGCAAACCGCACATCAGAGCCAGCATGAACTAAATTAATATCACCAATAGCGAGCAGAGATGCACCTGGTCCTTCATGTCCAATAAATGGATGAGCACGTGCCATATTTGTTCCAACTGTAATGGCCCAAATGGCGAGCTGATCCCATGGAAGCAAGTATCCTGTGAAAGATAAAAACATGGTTAAGGTCATCAATAAAACACCCACGCCCCAATTGAACTCGCGAGGAGGTTTGTAAGATCCTGTCATGAAAACCCGGAGCATATGAAGCCAAACCGTTAATACCATGGCATGTGCGCCCCAACGATGAAGTTCACGCATAATTCCTAGAGGAACTTGTTCTGCCATGTCGATAATGTCAGTATAAGCATATTCTACCGTTGGACGATAATAAAACATGAGCAAAATACCTGTAATCGTCAAGACCACAAATAGAAAGAAAGATAATCCGCCCATACACCAAGTATAGCCTACTTTAACAGCATGTTTTGGTAAACGTGCTGGATGTAAATGAAGGAATACACTGCCTAAAACGGCCTGCATTCTTTGTCGCCGTGATCGAGGTACACCAGAACGGATAATCGATTTCCACACTTGGGATTCTCCCATTCGTTCTAAAAATGATTTTTTGTTTTTATTTTTTTCCATAGGACTTTCGGTTGTGTATTAAACTTTTAAAAAAGATTCAGATTGTTCCCATTCACCTTTTTCCCACTTGAAACTCTTGGTCTTATCGACCAGAATTTTTCCGTCGGTTGCAATTGAAATTTTGAATCTTTCAAGAGGACGAGGCGCTGGACCTTCAAAATTAATCCCCGTCATACGAAATCCACTTCCGTGACAAGGGCATTTGAATTTATTTTCTGTACCTAACCAATTGGGTGTGCAACCCAGGTGAGTACAGACTGTGGAGAGGGCAAAGATTGATCCTTCATCTCGAACCATCCACACATTAAATTTTTTCTTGTATCGCGTATCTACAGTATTTGAAGCGTAATCATTTGGAAAGCCAGCTTTAAAAGTTTGAGGCGGCTCAAACAAAACATTCGGAAAAAGGAACCGAATAATGAGCGTGAAAAATCCTCCTGTTGCTGCAGAAAATGCTATCCAACCCACTGTGATCCAACGAAAAAAACCGCGACGACCTAATCCATTTTTATCCATTTCTTCTGGATTTACAGAAGCGGCTGGTATTATTTTTTTATCTTCATTCGTCATTTAAATAACCCTATTCGTATGCTGATTTTAAAGATTTAATGGCTGCATCACGAATCATCAAATTAGGTTCGGATGATGCGAGCTTGACTAATTGATTCTCAAATTGTGAGTCTGGAAGCATGGCGGCCATATTGATTGCCACAAGTATGGCTTGTATCTTTTCCTGCTCATCGACTTCTGGGTAGGACGTAAAAAAATCTCTGTCCAAGAGTTGAGCAATAATGTTTGCACCTGATTTATCTCCCATTTTTCCTAAAGCAATAGCGGCATCCCATCGGATATTTGCTTCTGGATCGTCCAAAAGTAATTTGAGCGTTGGAATAGATGCCTTACTCCCAATCTTCCCTAAAGCGATTGTGGAGGCCAATCGTTCTTCTACTATTTCAGATTTGCTTATAACTTGACTGAGGGAAGGAACAGCTGGTTCATATTGAATCATACCAATTGCTTGAATAGCCGCTAATCTAGAAATACGATCTTCATCTTTCATGCCTGCTAATAAAGAGGGGCCAAAAGTGGCATGTCGACTTTGTCCCATGGCTAAGGCAAGGTATGTTCTAACTTTGGGATTATCATGAACTGATTTATCATAGGCTGAAATCATTTGATTATCAAAATCGCGCTCCAGCGGAATTAAATCTGGCTGGGATAATATTTTCGATAACTCGTAAGCGGACTGCCATCTTTTGGATGCAGAGCCTGAACGTATATCATTGAGATAATCATACGCGTTGTTTGATTCAAACGTAATAAACTTAAATAAAAGGAAAAAAACAGCACCAAATATGGCAATCATAAAGGGTACCAAGAAAAAGGAATAGAATAGGACGTAAACCCTACTGTTTTCTTTGGCTGTTATTTTATCTTTATCATTCATGAATGCGTTAAATACAGATTTGCAATTTATTTATTATTTTATTTAGAATCAGTGTTTTTTACAATAATATTAAGTTGCTTCTCCAGTTTTCTCACTTTTCTTTTGAGTGTAAAAATCTCACGTGCTATTAATAAAGCAAAAGATAGAGATAAAATACTAATATATGGAAGTGCACTCATTTCTCAATTGACTTTTTATTTGAATTATTCTTTAATTGTAACCCCAATAAAAGTGGGAAGAAGAAAAGGATAGCAATGCCGAGAAGTAAAATTCCGACGGCCCAATCCATGTGATCCATAAGCCAAGACAACGTAAACCAATCAAAATTCACTTATAAGACCCAATAAACCAATGTAATGTATATAAGGAGTAAAAAGGTGCACGCAATCATAGACATCCACTGGGCACGACTGATTTTAGGATTTGGGTTTTCGCTAGCCACTTTTAAGATTTTGTCCGTTTGGTTTTAACTACAGCAGATTTGATTTTGCCACGAAGTACACGACTTTCAAGTGCATTGATTTCATCCATATTACCTTCAAGTCCTTGGGCGACTAATCGTTGAATCAAATCTGTTTCAGATTCAGTAGAAGCCGTGTTTTCTTTCGGGGCAGAAGTCGTGGCCATTTCAGGCATGGCTGGACGTTCAGCTTTTCCTCGATTAATTTTGACCACAAGCGCTTTTGCTTTTCCACGACTAGCTTTATCCTCAATACTATTGATCGGCTCTTTATCACCATCCAACGCTTTATTCACAGCAAAAGCAATTACGTCTTCTTTGCTCAGGGTTCCTGCGCTTGGACTTGCTTGAGCAACCCCGCCTTCAGGCTTTTCTGGCATGGGAGGGGTAACGCCGGTTCGTTTCGCTTTAACCAAGCCTGCTTTAGCTAACCCTCTCGTTGGTTTTTCAGGGATGGCGTTTATCACATCCATGTTTCCTTGGATGCCCATATTTATGGCATAAGCAATAAAATTTTCTCGTGAAGCGAACCCGTCCCATTTAGAGGAGGCGTCATCTTGAGATGTTTCTCCATCCGTAGTTTGAGTAAAATCAACTTTTGGAACAATCGTTTCCAATTGTTTTAAGGCTAAGGCATCTTGACTGTAAAATCTGAAATTAGATAAGAAAGAGAAGAGGCCTTCACTTTTTTTCGCACATTTTAGAATCACACCTTTGTCTAAAGATTCTAATGAGAAGGTAAGTGTCTCTTTGAACAATGGGCTGTAGCGCATTTCCAAAACCCATTCTTTTTGGGATTCGATAGATATGATTTTACAGGTAAAATACTTGGATAATGAAAAGGGACGGATTTTGAATGTCGTTCCGGCTTTTAAAGCAATGCGATCAAAAGAGAATCGGCTTACATATCTGTCCACATCCACAATGGGTAAAGCGCGTTGCACATGAGGCATCCATACATTGAGAAGATTCAAAGAAGTCAGCGTTTTCCAAAGAATATCTGGCGTGGTCGAAAAAAATTGTTGACTGACACTTTCGGCACAGAAAGGTGAAAAGGAAGAAACTGCGTAATTGGTTTCAGGTGATGGTAATATTGACGTTCTGTTATATTGAGGAACAAGGCGGGAGATATTTGCAAATTCAAGTTCATAAGAAGTGAGATGCGTAGTTTTCCCATCGGGCATTTCGATTTCAAATCGAGTTGGAAAATGAAATATTTTCTTTAGGGTGCCTTCTTTTCCAGTGGAAAGCACTTTGCAGGATGTCCCTAATTCAACCTGATGTAAACTCATATTTTTTTATTAATGTATTGGATTGTTTAAAATAACTGACGCTGAAGCTATTGAAATAAATGGTTAAATGGAAAAATAATTTCACTTATTCTGCTTGTGGATTATAATCAGAAAAATAGCTTAAACTAAAGGTCTCATTATGAAATCATTTTCAAGATTTGCTATCTTTACAACTTTATTAACTTACATCTTAATTTTTGTAGGCGGATTGGTTCGTGTCTCTGGCGCTGGTATGGGATGCCCAGATTGGCCAAAATGTTTTGGTCGCTGGATTCCCCCAACCCGTTTAGATCAGCTTCCAGCAGATATCGATCCCGCTCAGTTTAAT
Source organism: Fidelibacterota bacterium (assembly GCA_018671775.1). Lineage (GTDB taxonomy): Bacteria > Fidelibacterota > Marinisomatia > Marinisomatales > UBA1611 > JABHGY01. The sequence continues at coordinate 18,222 of JABHGY010000031.1, read as the reverse complement.
ATTGTTTTGGCTTGGATTGAATACTCCAATAGATTGGTGGGCGTAGTCATTGGTTTAATGATTACAATAACGTTGATTTTAGCGTATCGTTATTTTAAAAATGAGAAGCAAATATTTAGACCGATTTTATTCGCCTTTCTCATGGTGGGTCTTGTGGGTTGGCAGGGAAGCCAAGTGGTGGCATCTGTTTTAAATCCGCTCACTGTTTCTTTACATATGGTTTTAGCATTATTGGCTGTTTCTTCATTGATAATGGGAACGCAAAATGCCTATTATTTTGTAAATCCACAGGTAGAAAAAGAGACCTATTATCCCTGTAAAATGAAAATGGCTTTTTGGGCGATGGCTTTGGTCTTGTTTATAGAAATTATTTTAGGAACAGAATTAAGAGCAGGTTTAGAAATGGTGCGGAAAGACAATCCATTGGTAGAAAGTATTTTGCTCTTAAAAATGATAGGTCCCTTTAAATATATCCATACTATTTTAGGCGTGGCTTTAGCAGGGTTATCGGGCTGGATTTGGTATTTCTTTGCGAACAAAAGTGATAATCCATCCCTACTTGTAAAACGAACAAGTTTGGGAATACTTGTCTTGGTTATGATTCAAATTCTTGTGGGAGAGTTGATGGTCTTTTCAAGTGTTAGCCCAATTTACCAATTATTTCATATGTGGAGTGCAACGTGGGTTTTAGGATTGTTAATCGTTACTTATGGCGCATGGAAACGTTCAAAGGATTTAAAATGAAAAAAGAAACGATTATTCTATCCGTTTTGATGGTTTTGGGATTGATGATTATTGGGGCGACTTGGGTTGTGAGGCAGGCGACAGAAGCACAAACCATTCCTGTTTTACATTCGGTGCCAAACTTTGTTGCCACAAGCCATGTGAATCAACCCTTTACAGAACAAGATTTGCTTGGAAAAATTACCATTGCCGATTTCATGTTTACCCAATGCACAGGACCTTGCCCTACAATGTCATCTAATATGAAATCGCTTTATGAGCAATATGCGAAGATAAAGGATGTTCAATTTATTTCGTTTACAGTGGATCCAAATCATGATCATATAGATGTCTTATCTGCGTATGCGGATGCCCATGGCGTTAAAGATGAACGCTGGTTGTTCCTTCGTTCAGAAACACCGAAAGTGGCTGCTTTGAGTCAAGATGGATTTAAGTTATATGCGAAAGAACTTCCCGTGGGGCACGCTATCAAATTTGTGTTGATTGATGAAAAAGGGCGTATTCGTCAATATTATGATGGTTTGGAAAAAGCAAGTATGGCTATTTTGCAATCTCATATTAATCGATTATTGAAAGATTTAAAATCCTAATGGAAAAAGAATATAAACCAGCCCCAACTCAATTCAGCGCATTTGTTGAATTAACAAAACCCCGAATTACGTCTCTGGTGGTAATAACAAGTGCTTTTGGCTATTATTTAGGTGCAAGAGGATTTGATTCCATATTTACTTTGGTGGCGCTGTTGTGTGGCACGGCACTGGTCTCAGCTGGATCTGGTGCAATGAATCATTATATGGAACGGGAAACTGATAAGTTGATGATTCGGACACGAAACAGACCCTTACCTGCAGGGATTCTCAAGGAAGAAACGGTTTTTTGGTTTGGCTTTCTTCTCATATTCTTAGGGGTTTTTGTCCTATTATTTCTTACGAATTTGCTGACCGCCTTTTTAGCGTTGTTGACCGCATTTTTATACATTTTTATTTATACACCGCTTAAAAAAATTACATGGTTAAATACATCGATTGGTGCCATTCCTGGTGCTATTCCTCCTTTGGGCGGTTGGGCAGCAGCAACGGGAGAATTAGACCAAGTAGCTTGGGTTTTATTTGCCATCATGTATTTATGGCAGCACCCTCATTTTTATGCCATTGCTCAATTGTGTAAGGATGACTACACCAGAGCAGGCTTACAAATGTTGCCTGCTTTGGAGAACTCTTTAAAACGTACTCAAAGGCAGATTTTGTGGCATTCATTCTTGCTTATTCCCATCTCTGTTTTACCATCCGTTTTAAATGTTTCAGGATCTCTTTATTTTGTGGGAGCTGGTATGCTTAGTATTGCATATTTATTGGCGGGGTTACCTTTGTTTCAAAAAGATCAAATGGCGCGAGCAAAATTTTTATTGAAAATTTCCGTTATTTATCTTCCCGCTTTATTTGCGCTTATCATTCTTGATTTATCTTATTAAAGAGATGTCTTTCAATGAAAAACACGAAAGACGATAAATATTAAAATTACTATTAATATTATCATTACAGCTGATTATAAATGGATGTTTAATCTTTGAGAAACAAGCGGTGAAACCATTACCCCTCAATTATGAAATGGAAATGGCTAATTTTAATTTTCAAGATCAAATTTTTATTTCAAATCAAGATTCTATTAAAAATATTTTTAATAATAAAATTGCTGTTGATAACTATATCATTGGTATTCCTCATACTATCCTATTGTTAAGAAAAAAAGAGTTATTGAATAAAGAGAATTGGGAGTTTATAGGGTTCTGGTCTTTGAATGATAATTATAGCACAATTAGAATATATGCAAAACGAAAACAATATAATTTATTTATTCGTAATAAAATAGTTGTCTTCGCTTTGACTGGAAATTTATTATTTATTCGTTATTTGGCTCATGAAAATCAGGATGCATATAAAGACGTTTATGTATTAGAAAAATTAAATGAAAGACAGAAATAAATGAGTCCACTCCGGAAAGGTCATTTCGGGCTACCTGCCCGCCACTTTTTATCATTACCAGAGGTGGCAGGCGAGAAGTCTCATATTTTCAGAATAATTACCCCCAAGCTAAAGCATGGGGTAATTATTAGAATATCATGAGAGACAAGGAATTGCTAACCCCGTCCTTTAGGTCGGGGTCTAAGGCAAAACCAAAGAGATTAGGGGTTTTAACCCCTTTGCGGATTGGACTCAATAATTAAACCATGACAAAGAAAGATTCATTTTGGCTTAAAATAATTTATATTTTTTCAGCCATTCTAACGCTCGCTGTCGCTTTTTTGATTTTAGGACCAAGACCTGAAGGTCTCAATAATGTCATTGATGTTTCGGGGCTTCCAAAAGTAAATGTCCTTTTCAATGGATTGACATTTATATTTTTACTGATGGCCTTTTATTTTATTCGACAAAAACAATTTACAAAACATAGAAACATGATGTTATCTGCCTTTGCTTCATCCACTGCTTTCCTTGTTTCTTATGTGATTTATCATTGGTTTAAAAGTGGTCCAAAATTATATGAGGGCGATTTTACCACACTTTATTACATTATTTTATTTAGTCATATTTTATTGGCCACCGTGATTATTCCCATGGCACTCATTACACTATATCGAGGATGGAATAATCAGTTGACGAAGCACAAATATATTGCAAAAATTACATTACCCATTTGGGTGTATGTGTCCATAACGGGTGTGGTGATTTATGTTATGTTATATTAAATGAAAATCACTCCAGAAAACCAAAGTGCCACGAATATCCTTATTCGTGGAGATTACACGAGAAGGGATTCTCGTGCCATATTTCCTATTTCTATGACCCCACCCTGAAAAAAGAAAAAGTTTTTGTCATTCTGAAAAAGCGAAGCGAATGAAGAATCTTCTCACGCAAGCAATGGTATTAAAATGAGTTCAAAAAGGAAAAGGTTTTTGTCGTTTTTACATTTAAATATTGATATACTTCACCAAGCCACCAAATTCAGGATCAATTTGGAAACCCATTTTATAAAAGAATTTTTCGTGAAAAAACCCCACCGTTGCATGATCAATGCCTCTCGCATTTAATCGATTAAATAATTGATCCATGAGTTTTTGACTTAAGCCTTGTTTTCGTAAAGATTGTTTAATGAGAACCCATTCAATGTGCACATGTTTAGACGTCAAGTTTTTCCAAAAAATGCCACCGGCTAATTTATTTTGTTTATCAAATATCAATAAAAATTCATGATTAGCATGAAAAACTGCATTCAAATCTGCTTCTAACAAAAGGGAATGATATTTGGCGATTTCCTTTGGTTTAAAAGGAGGACGAACACGATAAAGTTGCTGCGCATTATCTTCAACTTGAATAACCAAATCTAATTTTTCTGTTTCACCCATATCATAAGCAACCATTTCAACATAATCAGCAGCATCTAAATTTTTGTATAGTATTTTCGCCAAGAAAAATTCATCATCTTTGCTCAAATCAATCTCTGATTTTATGAATTGAATTCGTTTAGCAATTGAAATTTGATCAATTTTATTTTGCCGCAAGTCTTGAATGATTTCTATAAAAGATTGTTGTAATTTATCTGAAGCACTTTTAAAGCAAGTCATCATAAAAAATCGCACCCGCGTTTCTGGGTAATCTTCGATCAGAGTATCCAAATGATAATCTTGATATAATTCTTCCAAAATCGCAGATCGAGCATTGCGCGTGGCATCTGGGTTAAGTTCAAGCCATCGTTCAAATCTTAAGGAAGCGAAAACGACTGGTTTGGTAAGCACACCCAATTCTTTTGTTTCTTGGATAAATTTTAAAACTCGATTTGAGTCACAATCTAAGTTTTGGAAAGACGATTTAAACGGCTTCTTTTTCAAGGTGTTCGCAAAGTCTTCTAGCATGATTAGCCCTTTTTTAACTGTAGCAACCCGAAGCATACATGTAAAAATAATTTCCCAGTCTGCCATACGTTTTAAGCCAGGAAATTTGCTTTCAGTTGCTAATATAAATTGCTGGTAAAGATTTGAAAATAGAGTGGCAATAGAGGTTTCATCCTGACGATCAGAAATAGAAATCAATCTCCGTCCTCGAGAATAATCATGTTCGGGAATGATGAGATTGTTTGGCGAAGGGTTTTGGATATTTAGGGTGTAATTGGATCGACTCCAAAATTCCAGGTATGTATATATGCCATTCCACATGAAATGGAGCCATCGCATTTGCCATCGATCTTCCGCTTCTTTTCTTTGAATTTCTTTTCGGTTTCTTTCTAAATATTGATTGAGGGTTTCACCAGGAATATATTCCTCTGTATAAATATTAAATTCAGGCCAATATCCACCAAAATCTTCTACCAGTTTATCACCTTTATACGCCGTGCCCATCAGGATAAGCCATTGGGTTTCGTTTTCTAAAAAACGCCGATCTAGTTGTTCATTTACATTGATAACAAAATTATGGATGCCTAAGGTCCGGGTTCGCACCAAAACGCGAAATACACTTTTCCCATGTCGCGTCCCAAGATGGGTTACCCACAATCCCTTTAGAATAATATCATCTAATTGAATCAAGCAATGATTTGAAAATAAAAATAGAGCTTCTCTGAGTAAAGTGGTGTCGGATAAAGTGCGTAATAAATGAATGCGGTGCTTGTCTCGTACATTTTCATCAAAATCTAGAACATCTTCCCATGAGTATTCCAAGCCAGTATTTGAATCTACCGATACTTTCGAAACGAATCCCAACCAAGAGCGGAATCCTTTTATCAAAGCAAAGTGGGATTTTTGAGCGGTGGATTTGATGGCACTTGGCACGTCAGCGATTTGCCACCAAGACAATTCAGCTCGAGCCCAAGAAAATCCTGTTGGATGCTGAATGCCAAATTCCGAAACAATCAATAGTAGTGTTTGAATAAATCCTTTCCCCAAATCGTCTAATTCATTTAATCGATTTCGTGTCTGATTCAAGCCATGGATAATGCTTTTGTGGTGAGTCTCTTTCATCCGTCTTAATGGCAATGAAAATCCTTTGTGGGGATTCATTTTCCGAAACGCATAAAAAGCATCTTGGAACAATTGAAAAAACATATCGCCTGATAGTAAAGGAAGGAGCGATTCAAGCAGATCAATTCGGAATTTTGGGAGTGGATGTTTGAAAAATTGAATACACGTTTCCCGAATGAGTTGTTGCCATTGTGGTTCAGCATGATCAACCATAGCTTTTAAAGCATCAAAACACGTTTTATCTCCCTTCAAAAAATGAACCATGAATAAATGAAATTCTTTTAAAGCTGGCAGTCCCTTATCCATTTCAGAAGGGGAAGTGGCATTGGTTTCAAATAAGGATGAATTTGCCACAATTTTAATATCTTGATAGGGATCAAATTCTTTGACTCTGAATAATAAATCTCCACAAAAAGTAACGAGCGATTCGTTCCCAAGCCACAAGTGGGGACTTTTAATAAAGGCTTGGAAGTCAAAAAACTCCGTTTCTATTTCGTAAGAAAAATCACCAATCTGTAATTGATTACCTTCCCATTGAAAAGATAAATATTTTTGATCTGATTGAGTAAATAAAGCTTTTCCATCCCAAGAAATATGTGTTTTTGGAATGCCTAATTCTCTTAAAAACCAAATAGGAATTTGGATTTCATTATTTTCATCGTAAAGGGTAATATGATTTTTGCGATACATGGGAGAAATCACATCAGAAAAATGTTCCAAAACGATTTTTCGGTTAAATGTATTTTTGTTTGTGATTTCACCAGATTCTTTATTGAAATCACGATCAATGATGGCAAAATTGACGATGCGCTCAAAAGAGGAAAGAAAACTATTAACAGACAGAATTAAAGATGAATAATAATTTTGTATTTCTGTTTTGTCGGCAGTTTCAAAATTAAAAACAGTATTTTTAAAATCAGGGTAAATCAGGACCGTATTAAAACTTTTTCCATCCCCCACCAGAAAAATAGATTGAATAGATTCGAAATCTTGAAAAAGATTTTCAATTTTTTGCGGTGCAATGGTTTGTCCACGGCTATTTTTGTATATATCTTTTTTCCGATCAACAATAAAAAAATGGCCATTCCGTTTTTCAAAAATATCACCGGTTGGAAACCAGCCATCTACGAGTAAGTCTTTGCTTTCTTCACCAAAATATCCTACGGAAATATATTCGCTTCGGAGCAAGAGTTCTTTGTCTTCTGCTAATGCCATTTCCATGCCAGGGAGAGGTTTACCTAATGAATCTTCCGCATAATCGTTTGGGGGCGTCATGGATATGCCACCGGACGCTTCCGTCATGCCATATCCGCTCATTAAGTGAATCCCTTTTTCTATGAAAAAGAGAAAAATATCTGGATCTAAATAGCCTGCTCCCGCTAAACCCCATTTTAGATTTCCGCCCGTAATATCCAGTAAAAGATTTTTGATAGCAATATCGTCCAGAGCTTTAGATTCTCTTTGCGCCTCAATCATATCATAGATTTGCACCCAACGTTTTGGAATACTGATTAAAACACTTGGTTTAGCCAGACGAAATCCTTGCAAAACAGAATTGAAAGCAGGTGAAGCACAGAAAGTATAGGTCGCTCCCCAGAAGATGGCGCCCATTAACTCAAAGAATCGACCAAAAGTATGGAATAAGGGAAGATAACATAAAAAATCGTCATTATTTCCAATTTCAGGCAAGGCTAAAGCTCTCGCAAATCTTTTGGAAACCATGTTCACATGCGAAAAAGAAACACCCTTTGGATGGTCCGTGGTTCCAGAAGTGTAGAGGATTGTCACTGGTTCATCCACATTTATTTTCTTTAATTCATCCATCGTTCTAATCGGATCGGGGTATGGCACCAAATCAAGGAAATCATCCCAGTGGTATTTTGTATGAATAAATTGTTCCTTTTGGGAAATAGTGATGATTTCCACAGAATGGTGTTCGGTGCAAATCGCATTCCACTTTTGCGCTGCACTTTCTCCGCTGATAAATAAGTGAGTAATGCCAGAATGATTGAGCGTATAAGATAAATCTTCCTGGGTGAGATTGACGGGAAGGGGAACGACCATCACATGTGTGCTAAGACAGGCCAAATCTACCAAGGCTGTTTTGACTTGATTTGGAGAAAAAATACCAATCACGATGGGATGATTTGAAAGGGCATCAATCGCTTTACTTATATGGCAAATTTGTTCCCACGATTGGGTGTAGCTCAATGTGCGTAAACGATTTTTTTCAACATACTGTAACAGCGGTTTATCACCATATGTTTGAATCCGTTGAAAAATCATTTTCCCAAGGTGAAAGTCGCTCTTACGGATGAGAGCCACCAAAAGGTGAAACCAATCTTCTCGTAGCGATTCATTCGTAAAAAGTTGAGCCACAGATGAATGGTGACAATCATCCAGGAAAGTATAGATTTCACTTTGATTATAGCTACCTGAGAGCAATTGTTTAGCTAATTCTATAATCGTGCTTGGATTTACATCTTCAGGGTCAATTTGTTGAAAGAGACTCAAATTAATCTTTATTGGTTTTAATTCCATCTCTTGAACTTAAAAAGAATAATTGATTTATCCATTGTGATTGGAACAGCTATTAATCTGGCGAAGTTAAGAATTGTGTTGTTTGCGATCTATTAACCTTTAAAGGTCCGGATGGAAAATAATCGCCCAAAGCTTAGAAAAAAAATGTCATCCTGAAAAAGCGAAGCGAATGAAGGATCTTCTATAGTAACTGAATCTATTTCGATTTCCCCAAAAAGCATATTGTTTTATTTAGATTCCCTTTAAAACAACTTTAGCAAGTTCTTATACACGGTTCGTATTTCAATATGCCAAAGTTGAAAATGAAAGTCCTATTAGAATCTTCATAAAAAATGCAATTGCCTCTTCCATGAAGTGTCCTAAATTTATCCATGTTCCATTCGGTATGAATTACCAGGAGAAGCACAGTGAAACCAATAATGTCAGATATTGATCAACTAAATCAAAAAATTAAAATTTTACAAGGTCGCATCGTCCAATTAAATGAAATTGGTGTTGCCCTTTCCTCTGAAAAAAATACCGATAAATTATTCGAAATGATTCTTGAATCAGGGAAAACCATCACCAATGCAGATGGACGAACCCTATACATGAAAAACTCTGAGGGGAATTTAGATTTTAAAATTTTACTAAATGATACAATGGAAACCCATATGGGCGGAACTTCGAGCGTGGAAATCTCATTTTACCCTGTAAAACTTCATTTGCCAGATGGATCAGAAAACCATACAAATGTATCTGCACATGTGGCACTTACGGGTGAAATTGTTCATATAGAGGATGCATATACAGAAGAGGGATTTGACTTCTCTGGCACGAAAGCTTTTGATGAAAAATCGGGATATCGTTCTAAGTCTTTTTTAAACGTTCCATTGAAAAATCACGAAAATGATATTATTGGCGTAATGCAACTTATCAATGCGCGAGATTCGGATGGGAACATTATTCCATTTTCTGATGAAATGCAGAATCAAGTGGAGTCTATTGCTTCTCAGGGTGCTGTGGCCTTAACCAATAAAAGATTGGTGGAAGAATTAAAGATTTTATTTGAAGCATTTATCAAATTGATTGCGGTGGCGATTGATAAAAAGTCCCCTTATACAGGCGGTCATTGTGAGCGTGTGCCTGTCATTACCATGATGTTGGCAGACGCAGTTCAAGAGAAGAAAACAGGGAAATATAAAGATTTTTCCATGACGGATGAAGAACGCTATGAATTGAATATAGCGGCTTGGTTACATGATTGTGGAAAGGTAGCTACGCCGCCACATGTGGTTGATAAATCAACAAAATTAGAAACAATTTATGATCGCATCGGATTGGTCAACACACGATTTGAAGTTTTACGTAGAGATGCAGAAATTTCGTATTTAAAAGAACGTTTGGCAGGAAAAGATGCATCAAAAGCGGAAAGTGAAAAAATTGAATCAACGTATAAAAATCAATTAAAGCAATTAAATGAGGATCAAGCTTTTATTGAAAGAATTAATATTGGCGGTGAATTCATGGAACAAGGATTGCAAGATAGGGTCGTTCAAATTTCAAAATATCCTTATACAGAAAAAGGAAGTAAAATTCCATTTTTAAGCGAAGAAGAAATAGAAAATCTCAATATCAAAAAAGGCACACTTACTGAGGAAGAACGGACCATTATTAATGATCATATTGTCATCACCATTGACATGTTAGAAAAATTGCCTTATCCCAAACAATTGAAAAACGTTCCTGAATTTGCTGGGGGACATCATGAAAAATTAGATGGAACCGGCTATCCAAAAGGATTGAAAGACGAGGATATGTCTGTCCAAGCAAAAATGATGGCAATTGCTGATATTTTTGAAGCATTAACAGCAGAAGATCGTCCCTATAAAGACGGCAAAAAACTTTCCCAAGCCATGCGAATCATGGGATTTATGCGAAATGATTCCCATATTGATCCAGATTTATTTGAGATATTTGTTACAGAAGGGATTTATAAAAAATATGCGAAACAATATGTAAATGAATCTCAGATTGATACCGTGAATGAAATCGATTTACTCCCCAATTAACAATAGTTTATAGAGAAGTCTGATGACAGTTGAGATTGGTCTTGTATTAACGCTACTTTTGGGCACATTTGTCCTATTTGTGACGGAAATATTCCAGATTGAAGTTACAGCATTATTGATTCTTTCGGCCATGTTGATTTTAGGTTTTATCACGCCAAATGAAGCCATCGAAGGATTCTCAAATCCAGCCGTGCTTGTGATTGGTTGTTTATTTATTTTAAGCCATGCTTTGCAGAAATCCGGCGTATTAGAATATTTTGTTGTAAAAATAAATCGTTTGGTTCAGCATTCTCTTTCTTTGGGGCTCACCGTTTATTTGCTTTCAATAGCGCTTGCTTCTGCCGTGGTGAACAATACAGCGATCGTCGCGATTTTTATGCCCGTAAGCATTCGTTTGGCTGGACGATATAAACTCAGTCCATCAAAAGTATTGATTCCATTAAGTTATGCGGCGATATTTGGGGGAACACTCACTTTGGTCGGGACCTCAACCAATTTGATTGTAAATGCTGTTTTTTTATCTTCAGGGGGGAATGAACCTTTAGGCATGTTTGAATTTGCTAAATTTGGCTGGATTAATGTAATCGTAGGTTTAGCCTATTTGACTTGGGTTGCACCAAAATTATTGCCTTCAAGAACCGTAACTTCGAGTTTGACTAAAAATTATCACATGGGCGGTTATTTAACAGAAATGATGATCATAAAAGATTCACCTTTGGTCGGGAAATCTTGTTTAGAAAGAGGCCTTAATCAAAATTATGATGTTATGGTATTGGACATTCAACGAGATGAGAAACTCATTACAAGCAATATTAGAAATACAAAACTTCAAGAGGGAGATGTGCTCTTTGTTCGTGGCTCATTAGAGAATTTCCTTCGCATGAAAGAAGTGGAGAAAATCAATTTATTAACGGATGAAAAATTGACACAAAAGGAACTAGAGCAAGAAGATAACATATTAATCGAATGTATTTTAACAGACAGATCTGACTTAGTGGGACGGAGTCTAATGGAGCTGAACTTTAGGCGTAAATTCGGAAGTTTCGTTTTGGCCGTTCGTCGAGAAGGTGCCTTGATTCGTAAAAAAATTGCTCATTTAGTCTTGCATTCATTTGATGCCTTGTTGGTTTATGGTCCAAAAGATAAAATCCATGCCATGGGACAAAGTGGCGATATTATCGTTTTGGAAGAATATGATACATCATTGCAAAAGAAAAAACTATGGTGGGTAACAAGTCTCGTTATCCTTGTGGTTATTCTTTCAGCTGCTTTTGGATTTGTCCCAATTCTGAAGGGCGTTATTTTGGGCGTTGTTTGTCTCTTTGTGCTTCGAATTATTACGCCAAATGAAGCCTACCAAGCCATTCATTGGCAAGTTATTGTTATGATTGCCGCTTTAATTCCTTTGGGAAAAGTGATGCAAAGCACAGGCACAGCAGCTTGGATTGGAAGCTCTGTTATCGATATGGTTCATCTTGTGCCATTAGATTATCAGCCTATATTTTTATTAGCATTGATTTATCTGATTACAATGATTCTGACGGAAATTTCTTCGAATGCGGCCACCGCAATTATCATGGCGCCAATTGCCATGGCGATTACAGCAAATATGGGTTTGGAAGCACGGCCTTATATTTTTGCTGTTTGTTTTGCAGCTTCTGCCTCTTTCATCACGCCTGTGGGCTATCAGACCAATTTGATGGTCTATGGTCCCGGTGGATATAAATTTTCCGATTACATGCGCGTTGGGTTTCCATTGGCGATTACACTTTGGCTTTTAGCGACTTTAGTCATTCCAAAAATTTGGCCGCTCGTTGCTCTATAAAATAAAGTGTAACCAAATCGCTTATATTTTATCTAATGAATAATCACTTAGACGAAAAAATATTAGTGCAAAAAGCGTTGGATGGGGATCAAAAATCCATGGCGATTTTGGTCGAAACCCATTCTGACCGCATTTATAGTTTAGCCATAAAACTCATGCGAAATGAAGAAGATGCGGAAGATATCTTGCAAGAAACCTTTATGATTATGATAAAAAAATTGAATACATTTGCAGGGAAGTCTAGTTTGTACACTTGGCTTTACAGGATTGCGACCAATCTTGCATTGGGAAAACTACGAAGGAAAAAGATTGTAAAATCTGAGGAAGATATTCAGAATGTAAGTGAGGCTTCATATTTAGGGAAAGATATTCAAAATTGGAAAAATCCCATGGAAGCGGAACAGGATCAATCTGTGATGACGACCTGTCTTGAGCATGCGATTTCAAAATTGCCTGAATCTTATCGATCTGTTTTTGTCCTCCGTGATATGGAAAAACATTCCACACGAGAAACAGCCAAACTATTGGCGATTTCTGAATCAAATGTAAAAGTAAGATTAATGCGAGCGCGCCTTTACATGAGAGATCGTTTGGCGGAAAATATGCAATGCGTGGAAGTGATTCAGGCATCATGATTGGACATAATCATTCGGAGAAAATGATATCAATGATTCAAAAACACCTTGGGCGTGACTTGGGCGTGGAAGCGAAGGGTGAATTAAAAAAACATATTTCTGAATGTCCTGATTGTAAAGTTTATGTGGATAGCATTGAGGAGACCGTTAAATTTTATAGAAAAAATAATGCAGTAAATGAGATGCCTTCAGGCGTCTCTGAACGATTATTTAAAGTGTTAGAATTAAAAAATAATTCAACAAAGGAGGAAAACGAAAAGTGACGAAAATAGTATTAATCATATTTATTTTAATTGGATCTGCCACATTTATATTTAGAGAAAGAGGCGCTGGAAACGATGATGGGCAAAAATACTCCATACAAGATATTGCAAATATTTCAGTTAAAGATGTGGTGAATAAAATTGAGAAAAAAGAAAATATTTTGATTTTAGATGTAAGAACGCATGGAGAATACACAGGGAAGTTAGGGCATATAGAAAATTCGATTTTGATTCCAGTCCAATCCTTAGCATCGAGAGTTTCTGAACTTGAATCTTACAAAGACAAAGAAATCATTGTTGTCTGTCGCAGTGGAAATAGAAGCCGAACCGGAACGATGATTTTGATGAATGCTGGATATGAAGCGATTAATATGCTGGGTGGCATGAAAGCCTGGAATAAACGATCATGATGGAAAAGTTTAAAGCTCGATTACCAAAATTTGCATTAGGGAGCGTTGTGGGTGCAAGTCTTGGATTTGCCTATTATTATTTTATTGGGTGTAATACTGGGACCTGTGCCATCACGGGGAATCCAATTATTAGTACAAGTTATGGCGCACTTATGGGATTTGTGTGGATGTGGCCTGTTAAGAAAAGGACAAAATAAATCATGAAGTATGGATATTCAAAAACAGTAAATCGCTCAGTTGAGGATTTAGAAAAAGGGGTAAGAGCAAGCTTACAAGAAGTGGGTTTTGGCGTGCTTACGGAAATAAATGTGCAAAAAGCTATGAAAGAGAAATTGGGAAAATCATTTCGAAAATACAAAATTTTAGGCGCGTGTAATCCGTCAATTGCATTTCAGGCTTTGTCGGAAGAAACCGAAATTGGCTTATTGTTACCCTGCAATGTGGTAGTGTGGGAAAATGATGATAAAACGGCAACTGTTGCCGCCATTGATGCAAAGGTCATGCTAACAGTCACAGGCAGAGATGATATGGAAGAAATGGCAAATCAGATTAATAAATTACTTCAAAAAGCAATTGATTCCGCATGAGTGATTTTTTATCCATCATTTTCTTTATTGGATTATGGTATTTTTTAAACAAAGTATTATTACCGAAAATGGGCGTGCCTACATGACAAGTGCCTATTCTTCCGTGTGAAGAAAAAGAAGAAGCTGTGGAAAAACAAAACTTAGACCTGGAGAAAACAAATGCCAATGTTTGATTATAAATGTGAAGCATGTGGGAAGATATTTGATGATTTGGTCTCATCAAGGGATACAGCTGATTCCGAAATTGAATGTCCTCATTGTAAAGAGAAAAAGGCAAAACGATTGTTTTCCGCACCAGCTATTGCTGTGAATGGTGCACCACCTACAGCTTCTCCTGGCTGTAATCCTTCCTCAGGGTTTTCCTGAGCAAGCTAAAACCTGCAGTTGCAGATTCAGTTGATATTTTTATAGGTAAGTGTCTTACCATAGACATGGTTTACGGTAAAACTTTTGTCATGCCGGAAATTCAAAAAAACACAGTCATTCTGAGTATATAACCCAGATTGATGATTCTTGGGAAAACCAAATTCAGCGAAGAATTTTCTTTGAATGACACCAGATTTTAAACAAAACACAAAACACTGTCATTCTGAGGAGTTTACGACGAAGAATCTTCTTTGAATGACACCTGAATTTCAGTTAAAAAATAATCTAAAGTTTCAATAGCAGATTCTTCATTCGCTTATTTCGACTCCGCTCAATACAGGTCGCTCTTTCAGAATGACTTATTTTTTGGTATTACAAATAAGTTTCTTATAATTTCGAATATGGAAAAAACATATTATGTTTATATCCTGGCAAGTTTATCCAAAGTTATTTATACGGGTGTTTCTAGCCAACTCGAACAACGGGTTTGGCAACATAAAAATAATCAAGGCAGTAATTTTACTAAAAAATATAATGTGAATCGCTTAGTGTGGTATGGTGATACAAATGACCCGAATATTGCTATCGAATGGGAAAAGCGTATCAAAGGATGGATAAGAATAAAAAAGATAAAATTGATTGAAGATGATAATCCAAATTGGGATGATTTAGCTGAAAACTGGTTCTAAAATAAGTGTGTCATTCTGAGCGTATAACCCAGATTAGCGATTCTTGAAGAACACAAACTCAGCGAAGAATCTGTTTTGAATCACGCCAGATTTTAAACAAAACACAAAACGCTGTCATTCTGAGGAGGTTACGACGAAGAATCGCCTTTGCATAACACCTGAATTTCAGTTAAAAAATAATCTAAAGTTGCGATAGGAGATTCTTCATTCGCTTATTTCGACTCCGCTCAATACAGGTCGCTTTTTCAGAATGACATTTAAAAAGAACAAGTCATTACGAGGAACAACGTGACGACGTAATCTCCTTGGTTCCTGGAGGGAACACAAACCCAGCAAAGAATCTGCTATTGAATGATGCCAAAGTTTAATTCAAACACAAAAATTGAAGTGGATATTACAGTACCAGGTGAGTTAATTATTCAAATTCATAATATTCAAGGTTGGTGTATAAAAATATTGAAAAAAAATATCATCAAGCAGGTTTGGGGCAAATAATGTGGGATGGCAAAAATGCATTAGGAGGAAATGTTGCTTCAGGTGTTTATATATTTTCGTCTTTTCTGATACAAGATAATGGGGAGTATGTTTATAGAAATAGTCAAAAAGGTGTGTTGCTGAAATAGGACATTTGGGGGGAGATAAAATTCCTTCTCCTTTGATATTTTTATAAAGAGCCTATCGTTTTACGGTTAAATTCGAGGCTTATGAAAGCGCCAAAACAATCCCGTTTAGAGTCATTTCTCCACGAACCTTCAAAAGCCTTGTGGACTCTGGCGATTCCCGTAATGGCTGGAATGGGAATTCAAACGCTTTATTCCATTGTGGACATGATTTTCATTGGACGCTTGGGTGGAGATTCCATTGCTGCAGTTGCATTTAATATGCCACTTTTCTTTCTGGTTTTGGGGCTTACCATGGGATTGGGCTCGGGTGTTTCTGCCACAATTGCGCGCTACATTGGGGCAAAGGATAAGGTCAACGCAGATAATAGTGCTGAACATGCCATTCTCATTGGATTATTTATTTCCACGATTCTGACTACGCTTGGTTTTTTATATGGACAAACAATGCTTCAAAACTTGGGCGCCACGGATGCCATTGTCCATTTATCTTGGTCTTATCTAAAAATTATTTGTATGGGATTACCTTTCATGGTTTTTTCTGCATTTTTTAGATCTATTCTGGCGGGAGAAGGAGACATGAAATTCCCCATGATGGTCGCAGGACTGGGAACGGTCTTAAATATAATTTTTGATCCCATATTTATTTTCGTGCTTGATTATGGTGTAGCGGGTGCTGCGATTGCGACCATCTTAAGTCAGGGAATCGTTTTTATCATTTTTGTTTATATGCTATTTTTCAAAGACCACGCGTATGTTACGTTTCGCTTAAGAGACTTTACGTTCTCGCGAAAAATTCTAGGTGAAATTATTAAAATTGGACTTCCTGCATCTATGTCCATGGTGATTATGGCCATGGGACAAGCCGTGTTTAATAGAATTTTAATTCATTATAATGCAGAATCAGTTGCCGCATATCAAGTCGCTGGCCGATTAGATATGCTCGTTTTTCTCCCCATTATGGCGATTGCTCATGGGCTCACAACTTTAGTCGGAATGTTTTTTGGTGCACAGGAAGTGGATAAATTGAAAGCCATTATTCGATATGGCGTAACCAGAGCCGTGCTTGTGACGATTGGAAGTTCAACACTTGTGTATATTTTTGCTCCATTTTTTATTCGTTCTTTCACGCCGGATCCTGCGATTCAAACAATTGCCATTCAATATTTACGCATCATGGCTTTTGCTTATCCATTTATTGCGATTGGCATGACAAGTGGACGCATTATGCAAGGATTGGGAAAAGGGATTCCCATGCTCATCATCACAACAATTCGCGTTTTATTGGTTTCATCACTCTTATCTTTATATTTTACTTTTATTTTGGATAAACCAGTCCAATTTGTTTGGTATTCCATGGTTATTTCTACCTTTATTGCCGCAAGCATTAGCCTCACTTGGTTGCGAACAGTTCTTCGAAAAACCGTTCAACCTCTACCGGAGAAATAAATGTCTTTAGCAAGCCCAAAAGAAATCCAATCTGCTTTGAATGACTTAGAGCACTGGGTATATCAAGATGAAACTTTATCTCGAGAATTCAAGTTTGATTCTTACATGGCAGGCATTGATTTTGTGAATCTCTTGGCGAAAAAAGCGGAAGAAGTGAATCATCATCCTGATTTAGAAATTGGATGGTGTCGCGTAAAAGTCAGCTATACATCTCACGATCAAGGGGGCGTTACACCTCAATGTATTCAAATGGCAAAGCTCGTAGATGAGTTGATTTTGGATCAGAAATAAACGGATAAATTTTAGCAAGCTATATTTTATAGAATCCTTCGCAAAGCCCGCACGAGATGCGGAATCCATCTAATGAATTTTCGGTCAAACCTCAAGTGGATTTTTCTCCTACGCTACTCTTCGGCGGACATACATTAAATAAACTTTAGGAGTCCATCGACTATGTCGATGAATGAATTGTCACAGACAATTCACTCCATAAAGAAAGGGAAAAAATATGGAGTTCATCAACCGTGTTGATGACGCTTTAACGCGGTTAAAGCAATCCAAAAAAAGAGATTCTTCGCTGGAGTTGTTTTTTCCAAGAATTATAACTCTTGGATTTTTCGCTCAGAAAGACATTGTTTTTTTGATGTTTAAAATTCTTGTTAACACTTTCCACACATTTTCCGAAGAACCATTTTTTATAAAGATTTACGAAAAAAGATTTCGCCATCACCATTATCGTTGATATCAGATAATAATCCAACTTCCTGGAATTTCATGTGTCGATGCCACTTTTGAGGGGCGGGTTCATTCTCGACAGATGAACTAATGTAGTAAGGGTGTTCATGAAGTCTAAGCACATCTTCCAAAAAGGACAGCAATTCTTTTCCAATACCTTGTTTTCGGAATTTACTTTTAACCATGATTAAAGATAAAAAGGGAAGATGCCCCCACAGAAGCTCATACCGTATATGTCCAACTTGTTGTCCTTTTAATTCAGCAATCATGATATATCGCGATCGAATTTGATGAAG
>JABHGY010000030.1 GCA_018671775.1 Fidelibacterota bacterium | reverse complement strand
ACAGGGGAAACACAAAGGGGTCAAAAATAATGGTTAAATCCTATGAGAAATACCAAGAGTTTGGACGATATATTACATGGGCAAAGGGTAATCGCAATTTTAATTTTCTTTCATTATTTATAAACCCCCATAAATCCCCCTATAAAAGTGGGATATGCAAGGTAAGAAAATCAAAATTACTCAAGACTATTATCCGCCGAATTAATCGGACTGAAAATTCCTTTACTTTTCTCCCCTGTCATAGGGGAGAATCAAAAACAAACAATTCCTATTCATGCTAAAATTCGTTCTAAAAGGTATTCTCCGAGATCGATCACGCAGTTTACTCCCTATTATTGTTGTATCTCTCATAGTTGCACTTGTGATTTTCAATCGTGGATTCCTTGTGGGAAGTATGAATGGCATGTTCATGGATACGGCTGTTATTTCTTCGGGCCATGTAAAAGTTATGACACACGCGTATCAAAAAGAAAGTCAATTAATGCCCAACGATCTAGCGCTCATGGATGTGGATGAACTCATGATAGATTTAGGCCTAAAATATCCCGACTTTTTTTGGTCACCAAAAATATCTTTTGCAGGATTATTGGATCTTCCCGATGAACACGGTGAAACAAAATCTCAAGGACCAGTCATGGCATATGGTGTTGATTTTTTATCACCAAATTCACGTCAATTCGAATTATGGGAATTGGATAAACGAATTGTTTCTGGGCATATGATTCAAAAGCCTAACGATGCTTTGGTGGGACACAAATTAGCAGACAAACTTGGACTGTCACTTGGGGATCACGTAACCTATATCGGCACCACCATGAATAACGCATTTACCACATTCAATTTTACGGTGGTTGGCACATTCAATTTGGGTATGGGACCTTTGGATAAACAAATGATGTTGGTGGATATTGAAGGCGCTCGCCACGCGTTAGATATGAACAATGCCGCATCAGAGATTCTTGGATTTACACACGATTTATATTACAACGATGATGTTTCAATTGAGATTCGAAATCAATTCAACTCACTCCATTCGGACACCACCGATATTTTTCGTTCCAGCATGATTGCGCTTCGAGATGCAAATCAAATGGGAACTATGATTGATCTTGTAGATTGGTCTGTTTTTATCATTCTTGGAATATTTCTCTCCATCGCCATGATTGTTTTATGGAATATGGGCATCATGAGTGGACTTCGACGATACGGTGAAATCGGTGTTCGTCTTGCCATGGGCGAAACCAAAGGACAAGTGTATCGGTCGCTCATTTTAGAGTCGGTGATTATTGGAACCATCGGCACCATCATCGGAACGCTTATTGGATTACCTTTAACCTACTATGTGCAGGAAGTGGGCATTGATTATTCGGCAGCATTTGAAAATTTAAATTCATCGTCTTTGATTATGTCAACCGTGTTTTATACCCAAGTAACACCGGACCTATATTATATCGGCTTTATCCCCGGTGTATTAGCCACGGTTTTCGGAACCATGTTAGCAGGACGAGCGATTTATAAACGGGAAATGGCACAACTGTTTAAGGAATTGGAAGCTTGATTTTAATCTATAGAACACACAGAGTTTTAAGAGATAAAATGAATATTTTCCCCTGTGATCTCTGTGACAATTAAAAAGGAATAAAAAATGAGATTCATTATTTATATATTTTTAATTTCTTCTGTTTTCGGGCAAAAGGATATGACCCTTGAAGAAATCATTCAAGCAATGGACGAGAATCTGAATGCAAAGAGCCGAATTTTGACGAGCAAAATGGTGGTGCATGGACGAAGAGCGAGCCGAACCATTGAATCTCGAAATTGGGTGGTGGGAACAGATTTAGCCTTTACTGAATATTTATCACCACCACGAGAAGCAGGAACAAAAATGTTAAAAGTGGGCGATAAACTCTGGACCTATTCTCCTCAAACTGATCGGGTGATTCAAATCTCTGGACACATGTTACGGCAATCCGTCATGGGTTCGGATATGTCATATAACGACATGATGGAAGATCAGCCGCTCATGGATCGCTATGCGACAACGCTTGAAGGTTCGGTCATTATAGATGGACGAGATCATTGGATTATTTTCATGGATGCAAAAGTAAAAGGATTATCGTATCCAAAACGCCGAGCATGGATTGATAAAAAATATCTTCTTCCCACGAAAGAAGAACTCTATGCCAAAAGTGGAAAACTTTTAAAAACCTCAACAATGGACGGCATCAAAAAAGTGCAAGGACGCTGGTTCCCATCCCGATATATTTTTAAAGACGAATTGAAACGAACCAGCAAAGGGACCGAATGGATTATTAATGAAATTGAGTTTGATTCGGAAATTCCAGAGTCTCGATTTTCGAAAGTAATGTTGAGGAAATAATTATGAATCAACGAATTTATTTTTTAGACAATTTAAGAACTTTTATGGTTTTTCTTGTGGTGGTAATCCATGCTGGGCTTGTTTATGAATTGGTCCTAGACGGCTTTTGGATTGTGAGTGACCCGGCCAAAAATGACTTTATTGGATTAGTGCGTTTAGTTTTAGATGTCTTCGTCATGTTTACCATTTTTTTCATTTCCGGATTTTTCATGCCGAATTCCGTCCAACGAAAATCACCTGTGGAATTTGTGATATCCAAATTCAAGCGAATTTTGCTCCCCTGGCTCATTGCCGTATTGACGCTCATCCCAATTTACAAAATGATTTTTCTTTTTTCTCGGGAAATGCCGCAAGAAGAATGGTTTTCGTATTTTCACTGGTTTAACAAAACCGGTGTGAGCCCCGAGCTTTTTTCCGATAATCCCGTTCAAAATTGGCTGTGGTTTCTCCCTGTTTTGTTTCTGTTTCAACTGGCCTATTTAGGCTTGTCAAAAATAAAGATTAATCTGAATGTCTCTTTTAAAATGGGAGTGATTCTAACCATTATCTTAAGCCTCGTTTACAGCATGACAATTTCAGAAATGGATTTAACAGGATGGCACCACTCACTTTTACTTCATTTCCAGCGTGAACGGTTTCTAATTTATTTCTTTGTTTTTTTAATGGGCGCACTGGCGCATGAACAAAATGTATTTGCGTTCGAAAATCGTAATAAAAAACAGGTAATTATCTTAAATGTGGTGTTGTCGTTTGCACTGACCATTTACATTGTGACGGCTTTGAATTTATTTTTCAATATCATTGACCCGGAAAGGGAATTTTACATTGTTTCAAAGTTTGTAGATCGCGTTACTTTTTATAGTTCATTAATTTTGAGCATGCTGTCTTTTTTATATGTCTTAGTTGACTTTTTTCGATTCAATTTCAACAAAACCAATCGGCTCATGACAGAAATGAATCGCAACTCATACTATGTGTATATAATCCACGTGATTGTTATAGGCATATTTGCTCTTGGTTTATTGCACGTCACCTTGCCAGTATTCGTAAAATTTATTATACTAAGCATCTTGTCGTTTATCGGCTCCCACGCAATTGTTTTCGGATGCAAGAAAATGCTAAAATGAGACTAGACAAAAACAGTGTGTATTATTGATGAAATGGAGTTTGATGTGGAAATTCCTGAATCTCGATTTTCGAAAGTAATGTTGAGAAAATGAGAAGAGAGTTAACTCTCTTTTTTCTCGAATAAAACCACTGTTTCAATATGGGGTGTATGTGGAAACATATCAACCATGACAGCAGATTTAATTTCATATCCATTCTCGGCTAACACTTTCGCATCTCTCGCTTGCGTTGTTGGATTGCACGAAACATAAACGATTTTCTTTGCGTTAAATTTGTGTAAATATTGCGTCATGTCTGGATGCATTCCTGCCCGTGGCGGATCCACAATAACCACATCAGGTTTTGGGATTCGTCTGGGAAGATTACCTGATTTAAAGAATGTATCCAAATTTGCTTTTAAAAATTGTGCATTGGTAATGCCATTTCGTTCGGCATTCTTATCTGCATCTTCCAATGCGGACCGAATGACTTCAAACCCATATACTTCTTTGGCTTGTTTGGATAAATAAAGGCCAATTGTTCCAGTCCCACAATAAAGATCAAAAACAATTTCTTCTCCGGTAAGTCCAGCCGCTTTCATGGCTTCGTCATAGAGATTTTCACCCTGAATCGTATTGGTTTGGAAAAAAGAATTTGCAGATATTTCAAATTCTAATTCATTCATTTTTTCTTGAATAGACTGGTCACCAAAGACTAATGTTTCAAATTCACCAAATGCTACATCTGCTCTTCGTGTATTTACATTATTCACCATACATGTGATTTCGGGAACTTGCTCTAACAATGCATCAATCAATGGAGATAATTTATTTAAATCATCATAGGCGGTAACAAGGTTTACCATGAGTTGATTTGTATTCACTCCATATCGCAACATAAGATATCGTAAAAATCCCACATGCGTTTTCGGATCATATGGCTTGAGTTCAGGATGTTCTAAACAAACATCGCGGGCTATTTTTAATATTTTATTTCCTACTTCAGGCTGAATATGACAATCATAAATATCCACAATTTTGTCATATCTCCCAGGAATATGAAGCCCAACCGCGAACGATTTATCAACATTTTCCGGTTCAGATTCAAGCACCCAACGGTTGGGGGAAAATGTGAATTCCATTTTATTGCGATAATTGAAAATAGGATCAGCTCCAATAGAATCATCTAAAGAAAAATCACTAAAGCCACCTAGCCTACGAAAGGCGCCTTCTACTTGATCTGCTTTTTCTTTGAGCTGTTCATCATAGGAAAGATTTTGAATTTTACATCCACCACAAACACCGAAATGGTCACATTTTACATCTACTGCTTTGGGCGATTCTTTGATGACTTCTAAAGTATTGGCTTCGGCAAACCCTTTTTTCTTTTTATAGACGCGTGCCTTAACTGTTTGCCCAGGAATGGCTCCTTTAACAAATATGACAAAATTATCGATCTTTGCAATCCCCTTACCACCGTAGGCAAGAGATTCAATTTGGAGTTCGAGTTCGACTCCTTTTTTAATGATTATTGGTTCCATTTTTTCTTTCTATTAAACACCGATAGGGTGCCAAGTTGTTTTTGTTTCTTGAGATTTCATTATGTGATATGGACTCTGATGTTGATTTTGAGACCAATTTTGTTTTGGAAATTGAATAACTCGTTTCACATTTAATGCTGCATTCGTTTCCACTAAGGTTTTATGTTCGGTATCATCGCCACAATATAAAATGGCATTCACATCCATATGGGATGAAAAATGTTCAATTAATTCTGATCGATAACCTGTCAGAATATTAACCACACCCGCAGGCACATCTGATGTGTGAAGCACTTCTGCAAATGTAATAGAACAAAGCGGATGGGATTCTGATGCTAAAATGACAATGGTATTTCCACCTGCGATAACGGGGGCAATTATAGACACTAAACCCAAAAGAGATGTATCTTCAGGTGCAATGGCAGCCACAACACCCGTAGGTTCTGGAACTGTAAAGTTAAAATATGGGAGGGATACTGGATTTACACGACTAAATACTTGTTGATATTTATCAGCCCATCCTGCATAATAAATGAGTCGATCTATGGATTGATCGATTTCATTTTCTGCTTGTTTTTTAGATAATCCTTGAAGTGTCAATTCAGCCATAAACTGATCTCGACGGCCTTCAAGCATTTCGCCAATACGATATAATATTTGTGCTCGATTGTAAGCGGTCCGATTTTCCCAACTCCCTGATGCTTTTCTTGCCGCTACCATTGCATTCCGAAAATCTTTCCGAGATCCACGGCAAATATTAACAATAGTTGATTCTTTTGAATCAACCCATTTAATATATCGCCCGGACTCCGTTCTGGGGAATTTTCCGTCAATAAATAATTTATATGTTTTTTGAATATCTATTCTTTTACTCATCATATTCTCCTAGACCAAATTTACGTAACCAGAAAGGCCTTCAATTCCACCTTCACTGCCTACACCACTTTCTTTATATCCACCAAATGGGGAAGCGGGATCAAATTTATTAAATGTATTCGCCCAAATAACACCCGCACGAATATCCCGAGTGACTTTAAAGATTTTTGATCCTTTGTCAGTCCAAACGCCACCGGATAATCCATAGGGAGAATTATTGGCTTTAGCGATAACTTCATCCACAGTGCGGAAAGTTTGAATGGCCAAAACCGGACCAAATATTTCTTCTTGAACGATGCGATTGGATTGGCTCACATCTGTAAAAATTGTCGGTGCATGCCAAAATCCTTTTTTTGGTAAAGGGCAGGACGACTGATAAATCGATCCTCCTTCTTCTGATCCTAGCTTCACGTAGGATTTGATTTTTTTCAATTGCATTTTGGAATTGATGGCGCCGATATCTGTATTTTTATCTAAGGGATCGCCCACGATTAAGGTTTCCATCCGTTTCCGCAATTTAGAAATCACTTCATCCGCAACCCCTTCTTGAACATACAAACGAGAACCAGCACAACATACATGCCCTTGGTTAAAGAATATAGCATCAATAATACCTTCAACGGCTTGGTCAATGGCTGCATCTTCAAAAATAATGTTAGCTGCTTTTCCACCTAATTCTAAGGTGTATTTTTTCCCGGACCCTGCCACTGCTTTCATAATATATTTGCCAACTTCTGTGCTTCCCGTAAAGGCGATTTTATTTACGTCCGGATGATTGACAAGGGATTTTCCTGTTTCTCCTGCACCGGTCACAATATTGACTACACCGGGGGGCAAATCGGCTTCTTGAATGATTTCCGCCAATTTCATGGCTGTCAGTGGTGTGGTTTCAGCCGGCTTCAAAACAACCGTATTTCCTGTGGCTAAAGCAGGTGCCAACTTCCATGATGCCATAAGTAATGGAAAATTCCATGGAATAATTTGTCCTGCAACGCCAACTGGCTTTGCTTGCCTTCCAGGGAAAGCATATTCTAATTTATCCGCCCAACCTGCATGATAAAAGAAATGAGCGGACGCTAAAGGAATATCCACATCACGAGATTCACGAATGGGCTTTCCCCCATCCATAGTTTCAATGACAGAAAATTCTCGTGCTCTCTCTTGAAGCAAACGAGCAATCCGAAAAATATATTTTCCACGTTCTTTTGGAAGCATTTTAGACCATGTTTTATCATAGGCCTTTTTTGCAGATGCGACTGCATGGTTTACATCCGATTGATCTGCTTCTGCTACTTTTGAAATCGTTTTTTCATTGGATGGGTTTATGGTTTTAAAATATTTACCACTTTTGGGTGGAACGAACTTTCCATCAATAAACAATTCATATTGTTTTTTTAGTTCAATATGACCTGTGCCTTCTGGTGCGGGACTGTATTCCCATTTTATAGTTTTACTCATAGTGTTTTCCTAATCGATCGAAAAATAATCTTTTGATTGATAATTTCCAGTGGATTGTTTTAAGATTTGCATTAAAATATCATTCGCTAAAGAACTAGCGCCGAAACGAAATAAATTTGGAGATAACCAATCATCACCAAGTGTTTCTTTTATCATAACTAAATATTGAATGGCCTGTTTGGCCGTGCTAATGCCACCAGCTGGTTTCATGCCAATTTTCTTTCCGGTCTTTGCTTGAAAATCTCGAATAGCTTCTAACATTGTTAATACAACAGGGGGCGTCGCTGCAGGAGATACTTTCCCGGTAGATGTTTTTATAAAATCAGCTCCTGCTTCCATGGCAATATCACTGGCCAATCTCACATTATCTAAAGTCGCCAACTCACCCGTTTCCAAAATTACTTTCAAATGGGCATTACCACACGCTTCTTTCACTTTTGCAATTTCGTCTGAAACATATTGATATTCACCACGCAAAAATTTTCCACGGGAAATAACCATATCTACTTCATCAGCTCCCGCATCAACAACAGAAGTAACTTCGTCCAACTTTGCTTGAAGATCAGCCATTCCGCTTGGAAATGCCGTCGCAACAGATGCCAGATTTATCCCCGTTCCTTTTAATGCTTTCTTTGCGACTGGAACCATAGTAGGATAGACACAAATAGCCGCCACATTAGGCAATCCCGGAAATGAATCATGTAAATGAGATGCTTTATAACAGAGTTGCGTTACTTTCCCAGGAGAATCTTTTCCTTCAAGCGTGGTTAAATCTATCATACTTAAAGCCAGATGCAAGGCTTGAACTTTTGATTCTTTTTTAATGCTTCTAGAAAACAATCGTGAGACTCTTTCTTTTACACCAATTTGATCAATTGGTGTTGCAAATGTTGATGACATTATTGTAAATATTCCTTTGCAATATCAACGCGAATCGCCCCACGAAAATCTCCCTTCGCATATCCTGTGGCAAGATCATTTGGGTAAAGCTCATTTAACCTCACTCGAACATCTTCTTTAATTTTATTTCCATGACACTTTAAACACATTTGATACATTTTGAGTGGTTTATAATATCTGAAATGAATTGCTTCATCTTGTTGGATTTTTTGAACATAAAATTCTGGAAAATAATCTCGAACACCTTCTTTATTTTCAAAAAATGTCAATGCTTTTTTGTCCCATTCATCTGGTGCATTGATTGGATTTCGGTATTTGTTTGTCACGCGTTTTACCGCTACAGGAACTTTTGAATTGTTTGTAGCTTCATGGGTCAATTTAATTGCATCTAATTTGCATTCATTGATTGCTCCAGCTGGTCCTGATTTTTGAACTGCGCTAATGAGGCGCGATTTTAATTTCCTTAACAAAACATCTGATGCTTGGTCTCCAATGGCGCGCACTTGTGCTTTTTCTTCAGGCGTGGGTTCATTATTTTCACATCCGATTAGGAAGAAAATAAAAAATAGTGTGACGAAGATTACGTATTTATGTTTTTGCATTGTTATTTTATTTCCGCTTTTATTTGACTGACCAAGGCTTCCGCCCCTGCTCTATCTGAAGATTCTGCATAAATTCTTAAAATGGGTTCTGTGTTTGATTTCCGTAAATGAATCCATTGATTTTCCCATGAAAATTTAACGCCATCTGTTTTATCAATAGCTGCATTCTGGAAAATATTCTCTGCCATGATTAAAGCTTTATCCCCATCAATATTTTTTAGTTCAAGTTTATCTTTGACCATTTCAAATTGAGGTAAACTTTGAAAAATCTCACTGACGGTTTGGGAAGATTGTGATAATCGATTTAGAACGAGCGTCACGCCTACCATGGCATCTCGTCCAAGATGAGCTTCCTCTAAAATAACACCCCCATTTCCTTCTCCACCCATTTTTGAATCTAGGGTTAACATTTTTTGGACCACATTTACTTCGCCCACAGCGGATCGTTCTACTGTGCTTCCATATTTTTGAGCGAGTTTTTCTAATGCCATTGAAGAAGATAAATTGATGACAAAAACATTAGTTTTTTTCGTCTCTCTTAAAAATCCATCCGCCGCCAAAACCAACGTATATTCTTCTCCAAGTGGCTCTCCTTTTTCCGAGACGATGGCAAGGCGATCTGCATCAGGATCAATTGCAAAACCAATATCGGCTTCATGCTTTAGAACAGCTTCAGATAAATCAGATACGTTATGAGGCAACGGTTCCGTTCCGCGGGGAAATAAACCATTTGGTTCACAATGAATCCGAATAACTTCACATCCCAAGGATTCGAGCATTTCTGGTAGTGCATGAGAACCAGCCCCGTTAACGGCATCAATGACGACTTTAAATTTTCTTTTTTGAATGCGGTTTAAATCAATGCACGATAATTCCACCGTTTTCACGATCTGTTTCTGAATCGCATTTACATCAGGAAGAATCATACCAGACTCATGAGCCGATTCCATTTTTTTGTTTTCATCAGCCATCCGAAAAAGGGATTCGCAATCACTGGGATGAAAAAAAACACTGTCTTCCCGGATAAACTTGATGCCATTCCATTCACTTGGATTGTGGCTAGCTGTCAGCACAATACCGCCAACGGCTTCTGTGGTATGAACCATAAATTGCACGGTGGGCGTTGGCACGATACCAAGATGGATGACACTCCGACCTAATCGCGACAATTCGGAAATCATTACGTCCAAAAGCACATCGCCTGTCTCTCTGCTATCTCTTCCTGCCATGATAACACCATCCAAAAGGAATTGATGGAGTGCACTTGCATATTGGCGCACGACATCTGGAGTTAAATGGCTTGCGGTTAAACCTCGTACTCCTGAAATACTTCTAATCAACATTTTTATTCTCCATTAAAATAAAAAAGGCTCGAAGCACCCTTCGAACCTTTTTATTTCTCTTAGACGCTTAGAATTACTTTCTTTTACGTCTGCGCCGTTGAGCGCGTGGATTATTACGTAATGCTTCAATTCGGGTGTTTCGCGCCATTCTGCGAACTGCCTTCTTCTTAGCTTCACGCTTTTCATCACTTGGCTTTATATAAAAAGCATTTGTCCTAAGTTCTCTGAGGACACCAGCCCGTTCCCATTTCTTCTTGAAACGCCTTAATGCTCTCTCTAAAGATTCTTTGTCTCTTACTTGGACTTCAACCACTTATTTCACCTCCTTAAGGATATTTTTGTGGTTCTAATCAATCTGATTTTCTTTGCTATAAAATAGCCGATAATTTTACCCTGTTTATTTTGATTCTCCAAGCTTTATACTAAGCTGGCAAATTCTTCTAAAGTGAGCGTTTCTGGTCGGCGTGTAAAATCGATTCTTTCCTCTGTTCCTTCAGGGAAAGTAAACCCTTTTAAGGTGTTTCGGAGCATTTTTCTTCTTTGAGAAAAGGCCGCTTTAACAATTTTATAAAATCGTTCATATTTTTCATCAGAAACCAAAGGTGTTTTCTTCTTGGTAAAACGAATAAACGCAGAATGTATTTTAGGCCGAGGAATAAAGACTTCTGGCGGAATGGTAAAACACAGTTTCACATCCAAATAAACTCCCACCATAACTGTAATACGACTGTAAGTTTTAGAACCACAAGTCGCCACCAATCTTTCTGCTAATTCCTTTTGCACCATCAAGAAAGCATCATTCCAAAAATCTTGCTGTTCCACCAACCAAAAAATTATGGGCGAAGTGATATTATAAGGAATATTCCCCATCACTCTCACTGGATTTGAAATGGGCAAATCTTCAATATCTTGTTTTAGTATGTCACCCTGCACAAAATGGCATCGACTTAAAATCATGTGATTATTTAAGTGTTTTATCAGGAGTGGATCAATTTCTACCGCAAGCATTTCCCCTACATTTGGGAGAAGTTTTTCTGTCAACGCACCTTCACCTGGACCAATTTCTAAAATGGATTCATCTTGTTCTGGATTGATGGTGCGGACAATTTTCTCCAGAAGATTTTGGTCAACGAGAAAATTTTGTCCCCATTTTTTTCGGAAAGGATGAGATTTATTCATAATATTGATGTAACAATTTTTTCTAATGGCTCAATTTTATAATGGAGATGACGAGCCTACCCCATCCCTTTATTAAAAAATGACTTCGAGCGGACGGCGAGAATCGAACTCGCGTCTCCAGCTTGGGAAGCTGGGGTAATAGCCATTATACGACGCCCGCATTTAGGGACAGATTTTACTAATTGATTTCTCATCATCCCATAAAATTTCTTATAAAACGTTTATCTTAAACTATGGATATAAACCAAGTGCCCTATATTCATTCTTTGCCTTAGTTGCATAGATTATTTATCTGGATGACTTTTTTCCAATGTAAAAAAACAAAAATAAATAGAAAGTTTTTGAAGATTTCTTTCGAGGGTAATCTTGTTTTTTGAAGATTATTGATTGGATGATTCAAATCAAGGTTTCTATATTCATACTCGCCAACCGGATGATTCATTATCATTTCATTTGTTAGACCCTTTTTCAAATTATTTTTTTAAATAACTAAATAGTAACACATACTCAAACAGGAATATTGTTTATGGCTGAAGCAATGAAATTAGATTTAAACATCCCGGAATCTAGCTCCAAATCTGTAGAGCAAGCTCTTCTAGACTTAAAATTAACGGAAGAAAAACCCTCAAAAACGAATCCATATACCCAATCAGAATATTATAAAAATGATGAGCTTGGCGCAACGGTTATAAATAATAAATATTTAGCTCCATACGAAGAACACCCATTTCAGCTTTGGGAACGGCAGGCAGAAGCCATCGCCTCCGTGGAAAAAACAAAATCAAATCGGACAAAATGGCAAAAGAATTTTTACGATGTACTCGAAGATTTTAAACTTGTACCTGGCGGACGCATTATGCACGGTGCTGGACGAGAAGATATAACCACCACTTTGAATAACTGTTATGTGGTTGCAGTAAAAGATGACTCAATTTCTTCTATTTATGAAACCATTATCAACGAAGCCATGACCTATAAATATGGTGGTGGCTGTGGGCATGACTTATCGGTTCTTAGGCCTTCTGGAGACGCCATAAACGGCACGGGTGGAAACTCATGTGGCCCTACTGGCTTTATGAATCTATTTAGCGAAAATACGAACACCATTGCTCAACATGGACGTCGCGGCGCCAATATGCAAACGATTAGCATCGATCATCCTGATGTTGAAAAATTTATTTCGATTAAAACCGGTGATATTGACCGTGTTAAATATTCTAACATTTCTGTTTTGCTTACCCACGAGTTTATGGAAGCAGTTCAAAATGATAGCGATTTCGATTTACGTTGGGGCGGCAAGGTGTATAAAACGCTTCCCGCCAAAGATTTATGGAATACCATTATACATCACGCTCACCAAAGCGCTGAGCCTGGGCTTCTATTTTGGGATACCATGAAAGAATATCATAATGCTGAATATTGTAGTCCCTTGGTTTCAACAAATCCCTGTGCAGAACAACCCCTACCCGATGGTGGCTGTTGCAATCTAGCTGCTGTTAATCTTGAGCGTTTTGTAGATCAAGATGGCAGCTTCCTTATTGAAGAATTCAAAGATACTGTTTCTACAGGAATTCGTTTTTTAGATAACGTGATTGACTACAATCTTGATCGTCATGCGCTTGAAGATCAAAAACAAAATGCGATTAATGATCGTCGTATCGGCTTGGGAATTCTTGGTTTAGGGGACATGCTTGTGAGAATGGGGATTCCATATGACAGCGAAGATGCATTACAAACTGTAGATCAAATTATGCAAATGTTTCGCGATACAGCTTATACTGCAAGTGTTGGCCTAAGCAAAGAAAAAGGGGCTTTCAAACATTTTGACTGGAAAGGATATAGCAAAAGTAAGTTTGTAAAAAATCTTCCAAAATCGTTGCAAAACAAAATTAAAGAACAGGGAATTCGTAATTCAACTATTACCACAGTTGCTCCAACAGGAAGTGGTGCTATTGTCGCGAGAGTGACATCTGGAATAGAACCAATTTTCGCAACATCTTATAAACGCAAAGTAAAGAAAAATGATGCTTATGGCAATACCTTTGATGTGTTTACCGTATATCATCCCATCATCAAAAAATTATTTGGAGACGATAAAGATCTTCCAGATTATGTAAAAACATCACATAATATTGATGCGTCATTCCGCGTAAAAATGCAAGGCACCATTCAAAAATATATTGACTCATCTATATCTTCAACCGTGAATTTACCAGAAGATATTACCGAAGATGCGGTTGCTGATATATATATGGAAGCCTATAAATCTGGTCTAAAAGGAATTACAGTTTATAGAGAAGGAAGTCGAGAAGGCATTTTAATCACAAATAAATCAGAGAAAAAAGTTGAAACAAGTCCTCAAGTAGAGTCAAAAATTGAAAAAGCCCCAAGAACCCGCCCCATCCAAACACAGGGTATTACGCGTAGAATTCGAACGGGTGAAGGCACACTTTATATTACAATTAATCAAGATGAAAATGGCTTGTGTGAAGTCTTTACGACGATTGGAAAAGCTGGTGGTCATGCTGCGGCACAATCTGAAGCCATTAGTCGACTCATTTCTCTTTCCCTTCGTTCTGGGATTGATCCCAATGCTATTGTGCGTCAACTCAAAGGGATTAGTGGACCTAATCCAACTTGGGAAGATGGACGTCTTATTTTATCAACACCTGATGCCATTGGAAAAGCTTTAGATGATTACTTAATTGAACAAAATAATTCTGAAATATCAAAGGAAGACTTGAAAGATCAATCCGTTCGATTTACACTTGCCAAAGGCGCTGAAAATGAGGAGATAACGGTAGAAACATTAGAAAACGGAATACCAGAGGGTATATCTATGTGTGGCGAATGCCATACACCTAACGTGATAGAAGAAGGTGGATGCAGAACATGCCGGTGTTGTGGTTGGTCTAAGTGTGAGTAAAGCTTAATTAACTTTTATACAAATAAAAAAGCCTCGATAAAAATATCGAGGCTTTTTTATTAAAATATTATGAACAGAAAAATTGCTTAGACTTTCATCATCTCATTTTCTTTTGATTCTTGCATTTCTCCTAATTGGCTAATATGCGCATCTGTCGATTTTTGCAAATCATCTTCCTGCCTTTTAATCTCATCCTCGGAAATATTTTCTTCTTTTCCATAATCATGTAAATGATGTAGCGCATCTCGCCTAACATTTCGAATCGCAATTCGACCTTCTTCAATTAATTGATGAACAAATTTAACTAAATCCTGTCTCCGCTCTTCAGATAATGCAGGAATTGGCACTAAAACGGCAGTTCCATTATTTCCAGGGGTAAAACCCATATTTGCATTCATGATTGCTTTTTCAATTTCGGGAATAAGTGTTTTTTCAAAAGGTTGTAAAGTAATTAATCTCGCCTCAGGGACCGAGATAGTTGCGACTTGATTCAAGGGGGTTTTTACCCCATAATAATCAATCATAAGCGCATTAAACATCTCTGGGTTTGCCCGCCCAGTACGAACTTTATTTAGTTCTCCCTGTGTGTGCACCACCGCTTGGTCCATTCTATGTTTTGAGTCTTTTTGAATTTGATCTAACATAATATTACTCCCTTACCAACGTTCCGAGTTTACTCCCTAGGACAATTTTTTTCAAGGTTCCTTGTTCTTTAATACTAAATACTTTTATAGGAAGATTGTTTTCTTTACATAAAGTAATTGCTGTTAAATCCATTACTCTAAGATTATCCCTTAACACTTTACTAAATGATAAATTGTCATAGCGAACTGCTTCCGGATGAAACTCCGGATCCTTGTTATAAATACCATCTACTTTTGTGCCTTTAAGAACAATTTCAGCACCTAATTCTGTGGCACGAAGTGCGGCCGCTGTATCCGTTGTAAAATAGGGGTTTCCTGTTCCGCCAGCCACAATGACGGCTCTTCCTTTTTCTAAATGACGGATGGCTCTTCTTCTAATATAGGGTTCTGCAATCTGATCAATTCGA
Organism: Fidelibacterota bacterium; assembly: GCA_018671775.1. Taxonomy (GTDB): domain Bacteria; phylum Fidelibacterota; class Marinisomatia; order Marinisomatales; family UBA1611; genus JABHGY01. The sequence goes on along the minus strand of JABHGY010000030.1, from coordinate 13,126 downwards.
ATTGCTGATAAAGTGCGAGTATCACACCCTTTTTTTTCAAGCGCATCTTGAACAGATAATGCATTCATAATGGTCGCCATCATACCAAGATAATCTCCTGTCACACGATCCATCCCCTTACTTGCAGCTTGAAGTCCTCGAAATATATTCCCTGCACCGATAATAATAATGACACCAATGCCAAGGTCGTAAATAGATTTTATTTCTTCGGCAAGATAATCTGCCTGAATTGGATCAATACCAAATCCCTTTTCACCAGCAAGTACTTCTCCGCTTAATTTGAGAAGTACACGGCGGTAAATGGGAGGGGTCATTTTAGAGAGGATTTATGCTTGACCATTTGTTCCACCTGACTCGCCAACGGCAAAACGGACGAAACGGTTAATCGTTATATTTTCACCTAATGTCGCAACAGTTTCTGTTAATAAATCGTGGATATGTTTATCTGGATCTTTGACAAAAGCCTGTTCTAATAGGCAATTTTCAGCGTAATATTTATTCATTCTACCCACCACCATTTTTTCAACAATATTATCCGGTTTGCCTGATTCTTTAGCTTGCTCTGTATAGATATTTTTTTCTCTGTCAACGATATCTTTGGGGACATCTTTTTTTGATAAAGCGATTGGATTGGTCGCTGCAATTTGCATTGCAATATTGTGGGCTAGATCTATAAAACCATCAGTTTTAGCCACAAAATCAGTTTCACAACTTAATTCGATAAGAACACCCAGTCTACCACCAGCATGAATGTAAGAGTAGACCATACCTTCTTTTGTGGCACGTGCTCCTTTTTTTTCAGCTTTTGCTGATCCGGATTTTCGTAAATAATCGACTGCTTTTTCTAAATCACCGCTCGTTTCTAACAGCGCTTTTTTACAATCCATCATTCCAGCACCAGTTTTATCTCTTAAACTTTTAACTTGTTTGGCGTCAATACTCATAAAATTATTTTTCCTCTTTAGAGGCGTTTGATTTAGGCTTCGGCTTGGCTTTAGCTTTTGTTGCGACCTTCACCTTTGACTCTGTTTTTACTTTCGGTTTAGCTTTCAACTTTGCTTTGGCTTTTGTGATAGGCTTCTTTTTTGGAACAACTTTTTCAGCTTTGACATCAGTGTCAGCTTTTACTTCTTTTACAGATTCTTCTATAACTTCTGTTTTTTCTTCAATAACTGCTTCTGGCTTCGGCTCAACTTTTTCAGTTGTCTCTATTCTTTCTTCAGTCGCTGCTTCTTTTTCAGAAACACCTCCTTGAGCAGAGAGAATAACATCAGCAAACGAACCCATAATAATTTGAATTGAACGGATAGAGTCATCATTTGCAGGGATTGGATAATCCACTTTTGTTGGATCCGTATTTGAATCTACCATTGCAATAATTGGAATTTCTAAACGTCTCGCTTCTTGTATCGCAATATCTTCATATTGTGCATCAACGATAATCACAGCTTCAGGTAAGCGTTTCATATCTTTGATTCCACGATGCTGATCGGACAATTTCACTCGTTCACGGTTTAACATTTGGGTTTCTTTTTTTGTCAAATTATCATAAAGATTTGACCCTTCTTTTTCTAATAATTTTAGACGTTTAATACTTTTCTTAATCGTGGAAAAATTGGTAAGTGTTCCACCTAACCAACGCTCCACAATATAAAACATACCACAGCGATCTGCTTCTTGTTGAACGATATCTTTTGCCTGTTTCTTCGTCCCAACAAAAAGAACTTCACCATTTTTACTTAGTACTTGTTGTAAAAACGAGCTTGCTTTCTCGATCGCCTTAAGGGTTTGCTCAAGATCAATGATATGCACACCATTTTTTTCCATTAAAATATAGGGTGCGAATTTTGGATTCCATTTCCGAGTCACATGCCCAAAATGAGCGCCAGTGCCTAACAAATCTTCAAATTTTAATTCATTCATATATAAAATCTTATCGTTTAGAGAATTGGAATTTTTTACGCGCTCCTGGCTGCCCAGGCTTTTTACGTTCCACTTTCCGTGCATCTCTTGTTAAATATCCTTTACTTTTAAGAATACCTCTAAAATCATCACTTACGTCAAGTAGCGCCCTAGAAATACCCAAACGTATTGCACCAGCTTGCCCTGTCAATCCGCCACCATGGACTTTTACATCAATATCATAGGCCGATTCGCCTTCTACTGCTACTAATGGTTGTTTAATCACAATTCCCAAGGAATCACGACAAATATGGTCCATATAAGGCTTTCCATTAATACTTATATTTCCCTTTCCAGGAGATAGGTAAACACGAGCGACTGAACTTTTTCTACGCCCCGTTCCGTAATACATAGCTTTTGACATTTTATATTTCCAGTTCTTTTGGTTGCTGTGCATCATGAGGATGCTTATCACTGGCATAAACTTTTAGGTGACCATAAATAGCCCGACCTAAACGGTTATGAGGGAGCATACCTTTGACAGCGTTTTCGATAATTCGTTCTGGGAACTTCTTGCGCAATTCTTGGAGGCTCGTTTCCCTATCGCCACCAGGATATCCACTATGACGGAAATAAGTTTTTTCCGTTTCCTTCTTTCCCGAAACTTTAATTTTGTCAGCGTTAATAACAACGACACAATCGCCCATATCTAAATGGGGAGAGAATTCTGGCTTATGCTTCCCACGTAGAACTTGTGCGATTTTACTAGAGAATCGGCCTAACGTCTGCCCTTCAGCATCGGCAATCCACCAGTCTTTATTGATTTCAGATAATTTTAATGTTTTTGTTTTCATTTTTTTCACTCAGTATATAGCCCACGAAATTAAAATTTTCTATTGAATAATGTCAATGAAAAATCACCATTATTTTCAAATCAATTTTTATACGATAAAGGCTATTTTATTTTTAGCAATCGTTAAAACAGGTCTGCCTTGTAATTTTTCTTCTAAATAGGGAGAATTTTTTGACCGGGAATAAATATCATTCTTTGAAAATACCCATTCTGATTTTGGGTCAATAACAGTCAATTCTGCAGATACGCCTTCTTGGAATAAATCGAACTTAAAGCCCATGATACGCCGAGGATTGACTGTCAACATTTGAATCAACCGCGACAAGGGAAGCTTGTTTTGATGAACCAACACCTTATTAACAACCCCAAAACAACTCTCTAATCCAATCATGCCAAATGAGGCCAAATCGAAAGAAGCTTCTTTTTCTTCGATTGTATGAGGCGCATGGTCTGTCGCAATGCAATCAAACACGCCCTCTATTACAGCTTGAACCAAGGCTGTTCGATCTTCTTCAGAACGAATTGGGGGCGCCACTTTTAAATTTGTATTAAAGGAAGCAATGACTTCGTCATTAAAATATAAATGATGGGGCGCCACCTCTGCCGTTACTTTTTTGTTTGTCTTTTTCATTTCTTTGATATGCTCAGCAGATTCTGTCGTACTAACATGAGGAACATGCAACCGGCCTCCTGTCATTTCACCCAATGCCAAATCACGATACACCATAGACGATTCGGCTAAGTTCGGATTCCCAGAAAGTCCCAATTTTGTTGACATGAATCCTTCATTCATTACACCATCTTCTCGAATGCATATATCTTCCGCATGATTAATAATGGGTAAGTCAAACATAGAACCATATTCCAAAGCCCTGCGCATGACTGATCCATCTTGCACAGGCAAACCGTCATCACTGAACGCCACAGCGCCTTCATCCCTCATTAATCCCATTTCTGTGATATCAGTTCCGCCTTGCTGGCGCGTGATCGCGCCAATCGGGTGAATATGAACCGGCACATCTTTAGCCTTTTCTAAAATAAATCGAATCGACTCGGGCGTATCCAAAGGTGGATTTGTATTTGGCATAACACAAACGCGAGTAAAACCACCCGCCAATGCAGCAAGAGAACCTGTCGCTAAAGTTTCCTTGTCTTCTCGTCCTGGTTCTCTAAAATGCACATGTAAGTCGCAAAATCCGTGGGTGATAATTTTCCCTGCACAATCTATCGTTTTAGCATCATCGTAGTTCTCCCCTTTTTTCATAGAAGCAATTTTGCCATTAACAATCAAAAGGTCTTTTTTCTCCATTGTATCTTTAAGAGGATCATAAATGGTTCCACCTTTTAATAGAAGTTTTTTGGGTAATAATTGTAAATCCATCATGATTCTGTTTCCTCTGATTTTCCTCCACATAGGAGATATAAAATAGCCATTCGTGAGGCGACCCCATTCAAAACCTGATCCAAAATAATTGCTTGGTCTCCATCAGCCACCTGACTATCAATTTCGACACCACGGTTCATGGGGCCTGGATGCATAATGACAATTTCTTTTTTATGCCTAGCCAGCCGTTCTTCAGTAATACCAAATAAACTTCGATATTCTCTCACAGATGGTAATAAAGCCGATCCCATTCGTTCTCTTTGAATGCGTAAAATATTTAAAGCATCTGCCCATTCCATAACCTCATCCAAATTTGAATTGACCGTAACGCCCAATGATTCTGCATAAGGTGGAATCAAATTCGCGGGTCCACACAAGGTGACTTCCGCTCCCATAGATTGAAGTCCATGGATATTACTCAAAGCAACGCGACTATGAAGGATGTCACCCACAATCGCAATTTTTAATCCAGCAATTTTTCCAAATTTTTCCTGTATCGACATCATATCTAAAATGGCTTGCGTTGGATGTTCATGGGCTCCATCGCCTGCATTGATAATCGTAGCATCAATAAATTTTGTTAAATGAAGTGGTGCGCCTGGCGAAGGATGACGCATGACCACTGCATCAATTTTCATCGCTTCAATATTTTGAGCCGTATCTTTGAAGCTCTCTCCTTTTTTTAAACTACTGCTTGATGCCGAAAAATTAACCGTATCCGCGCTCAAACGTTTTTGCGCCAACTCAAAACTAATACGGGTTCGAGTGGAGTTTTCAAAAAAGAGGTTCACAATGGTCACACCTTGCAAGGAAGGGACTTTTTTGATGGGACGGTCTAAGACTTCCCTAAAATTAAAAGCCGTATCAATAATCGTTTGAATGTCTTTCGCGGGATAATTCTCTAATCCCAATAAATGTTTTTGTTCTAACATATTATACCTGTTCCTGCGTCAAAATGACGGCGTCTTTTTTATCAATTTCTTTCATAAGGACAGACACATGCTCTCCCTCATGTGTTGGGATGTTTTTCCCCACAAAGTCAGCTCGAATGGGCAACTCCCGATGCCCCCGATCCACCAATACGGCCAATTGAATCACATTGGCTCGACCAAACGCATTTAAGGTGTCCATGGCTGCGCGAATCGTCCGTCCCGTAAAAAGCACATCATCTACTAAAACCACCGTTTTCCCCTCAAGTGAAAATGGAATCTCTGTCCCTTTAATTTGTGGCACAAGTAAGCGCTCCCGAAAATCATCTCTGTGAAAAGTAATATCAACCGTTCCTAAGGGGGCTCTCAATTTTGCAATGGATTCGATTTGCGTTTGAATTCTTTTTGCTAAAGGAACACCGCGACGATGAATCCCGATCAAGACCAGATCTTCTGGTTGAGGATTTTTTTCAATAATTTCGTGACTGATTCGTGTGATCGTCCGATCCAATTGTTTTTCATCTAATAAGGCTTTTTGACTCATGCTATTTCTCCATAGATATATAAAAAAACCTTCGGGCAGCATCTAAAACTTGCACGAAGGTTAGTGTCTGCCCTTTTTAATCTCACTGGATTATTTTAAAGGGTTTTCTTAGGACTAAACTTACGAGACACTTTGGTAGAGTTCTGTAATTATTTTTGAAATTTTTGTTCGGTCTAAATAATCTAATTCCACGATAAGATCAATATGCTCTTTCCGGAACCACTGCACTTGCCGTCTTGCAAATTGACGGGTTCGAATCACAATGTCTTCTTCCATTTCCTTGTAAGTCATTTCACCGAGTAGGTGAGCTTGAATTTGCCTGTAACCAATCGAATTTAATGCAGGGAATTTCAGTCCAGATTCCGCTTGCTGGGACAATAAGTTTTTGACTTCTTCTATCCAAGCATTGGCAAGCATTTCTTTTGTTCGTTTTTCGATTCTTTCAATTAAAATAGAACGGCCAAGTTTGAGGAAAACTGAAAAAACGGGCAAAGCATCTAAATCTTGATTTTTTTGGCGATGAAAGTGTTCACTGGGCGCCACACCTGTCGCTTCAAAAATTTCTAAGGCTCGAACCAAACGCTTTTTATTATTCAAATGCACAATTTCCGCATATTCAGGATCAATTGCTTTAAGTCGTTCATAAAGGATAACTGGGTCATCCTCATACGCTTGTTCCAGGCGATCTCTCATAGGAATATTTGATACACTCCCCTCAAAAATGCCTTTTGTTAAAGCACGAAAATAAAGGCCAGCGCCTCCACAAAGAATAGGCGTTTTTTCTCTAGATAAAATCTCCTTACACGTTTTTTTAACCCTATCTGCATAACGTCCAGCAGAAATAGGTTCAGAGGGATTTTGGAATCCAAACAAATGATGAGGGACGCCATCCATTTCTTCAATGCTGGGTTGAGCCGTACCTATAGGCATCCCCTTATAAATCTGCCTTGAATCTAATCCCACTACTTCCCCATTCAAGTTTTTGGCTAAATCTACAGATAAAGCAGTTTTCCCACAGGATGTGGGACCGATAATTGTTAGGATTTTTTTCATAACAGCGTTTAAGTTAGGCATCGATGTTTTCGCGAGTCAATGATATACCCATATATTATAATTTTAGCTCAAACTTTCAAATATTTTAGTTGTGAAACATTCGAATTTTTACACATTATATCAGCGATAGGATTCTTAATGCCTTTCAAAACGTTTATCTAATTCTTCTAAACTCATTTGGACAATAATCGGTCTTCCATGTGGGCAATAATAAGGATGTTTTGTAGCAAAAAGACGATTAACTAATTCTTGCATTTCTTCTTTACTCAATGGATTTCCAGCTTTGATTGCAGCTTTACATGCAAAAGAAGCGGCTAATCCTTCTTGAAAAGAACTGTATTCTTTTTGGTGATTTAGGAAGTGATCTATAATGTCTCGAATGACGGATTTTTCCATTCCCCAACCCATTTCTGATGGGATCGCTTCTACTCGGATCGAAGATTCGCCCTCTTTTTTTACCTTGAATCCAATTTTTTCCAAATAGGGCAAGACGTCCAACATAGCGTCAAATTCATCAGGAGAAAAGTCTAACCTTTCAGGAAAAAGCAAGGTTTGAGAAGCCATTGCTGTTGATTCAAACGCAATCAGTGCTTCCTCAAATAAAACTCGCTCATGCGCCACATGCTGATCGATCATAACCAATCCACTGCTAATTTCTGAGAGAATAAATTTATTATGAATCTGCCAAATATTTTCTGTTGGAATTTCTGAATTTTGATCATTTCTTGGTTCCGCCAATTGAGAAGCATAGGATTTTGCACGTTGAAGCGTTTGATATTCAATTTCATTCATGCTACTAGTCCCTCCTGAAAATCGAATGGCTGATTGCTCTTGATTTTCACTAAAAGGTGGGGCATTATGGAAGAATGAATCAAAGGGCTTATCGAAAGATGGTAAAGTATCTAATAAATCTTGGAGAGCTTCTTTTACGCCAGATTTGAGCACATGATACACCCGCCACTCATCTTGGAATCTTACTTCTGTTTTCATAGGATGGACGTTCACATCCACTTGATCCGTTGGTATCGCCAAATTTATCACAAAGAAAGGATATTCCCCTCGTTTGACCAAGGCTTCGTAAGCAGAATACACGGCTGAATTCAAAAGGCGATCCTTGATAAAACGATTGTTTAAAAATAAAAATTGTTCACCAGGACGCGAACGAATGACGTTTAAGTTTCCCACAAATCCTGTAAAAGCAAAATCTCCTTTCGTAAAGGCTAAAGGACGGAGATTTTTACCATAGGTCGGATCAAAAAGTGAGTCAATCCGCTCCTCCAGTAATTCAGGAAAAATAGATAATATTTCCCGTTCATCTGAAATAATTTTGAAAGCAACATGAGGGTAGGCCAATCCAAATCGACGAACCACTTCTACCACTTTTCTCATTTCAGTGCGTGGTGTTTTTAAGAATTTTTTTCGAGCTGGCGTATTAAAAAATAAATTCCGAATGGTGATTTCTGTTCCTGCTATTTCTGGAGCAGGAATAAGTTTACCGCCCCTCCCCTCTTCCACGCGCATTTCAAATCCACCTTTTCCACTCTGACTCGATATAATATTCATTTCAGAAACAGATGCGATACTGGCCAAAGCTTCTCCGCGAAATCCCAATGTTCCAATGGAAAATAAATCATCCAAACTGGCAATTTTACTCGTATGATATCGTAAAACAGATGAAGATAAATCTTTTGATGACATACCCACGCCATTATCTCGCACTTGCACAAGATGGTGTCCGCCTTTTTCAATAATGACAGATATTTCGGTCGCTTTCGCATCAAGCGCATTTTCTACTAATTCTTTAACCACAGAAGCTGGACGTTCTACCACTTCTCCTGCAGATATTTTATTTCTAAGGTCTTCGGATAAGGCTTGAATCATTGGTTTATCTCTTAGATTCTATCGTATTTATGGTTTTTTCATATACAATTTTATGCAGCTTTTCTGCATCAGAAACAAGCTTCGAGACCACTTCTTTTTTTGCTGAAATATAGGTTTTATCTTTGATGCCAGGAAGATTTATCAATACATTCATACAGGCGCCTCTTACGCCAGCTAAGGCAACTTCAGCGGCAACACCTGCGTCCGAAACTGAATTCGGATTCCCTTTTTCCACCAGCATTTCTGCAAGTTCTATCACGCGATATGATTTTTCTGCCGTTTCCAATGGAATATCAATAGCATATTTATTGGCAAGCTCCACCGCTATGGTTTTCTCTCGTTTTTCTTCTTCTGTCGTGGCTAACAATCGATTGGCTGACATGACTTTATTAAATGCTTCTGTATCTTTGTCCACTAAAAAGCTTAAACGCTCCTTTAACTTTTGAGCTTTACTCCCGATTGAATCCATTTCTGGCTTACTGGACAGCATTTCTTTCTTTTCATGAGTCAGTGCTGCAACCATAGATGACAAGGCGGCGCCTAATGAACCTGCCAATGCTGAAACACTACCTCCGCCTGGCGCCGGACTGTTACTCGATAATTCGTCAATAAATGCAGATCCGGTTAAAGCCATGAGCGGACGCTCTTCAACGCCGACAGCATAATCAATTATTTTCTCGTTTGGATTGAATTCGGTTACATCATCTAATCCCAGTGATTGGATTGCGCATTCGATGATCTGATCTGTAGGCACACCCAAAGATCGATTTTGTTTTTTCAAATAGTGTTTCCCAGCCATCAAAATGGCTTCCAATGGGATGAGTCCAACCAATTCACTGCCAGTTACTCTTACGCCCCTTTCTTCTGCCAACTTACATGCTGCATCAAAAACATCATGAATTGTGGATACTTTATAATTATTAAAATTAATCGAAATTTGTGCTCGGTTAAATTCCTCTACATACCAGCCGATGCCTTTTACGTCTTTGAACATTCCTGGGGTTTTGATCGGTTTTCCATCTTCATGACGCACGATTTTCCCATCTAATAAATTCTTCGAATCAGGATTCGGAGTCCGCTTGCTTCTTCCCGCTTCCCGAAGTTCAAATGCAATATCCGTAGCGAGGCGATGGTCTTTTGTATTGAGATTGATATTGTAAGCAATCAAAAATTCTCGACACCCCATCACAGTTGCACCCGCTTTTGCATGCATTATTGCTGGGCCAAAATCAGGCTTCCAATTTTGATCTTTGAGCTTTTCTCCTAAACCTTCGTATTCTCCTTTTCGGATAGTGGGCAATTTTTTTCGATCGGACTTTTGTGCTGATTTTTCATATAAATAAATGGGAATATCCAATGTTTCTCCGGCTCGCTTTCCCACTTCTTTGGAAAGAGCGATACACTCATCTATGGAAACACCACTTACAGGAATAAATGGACACACATCTGTTGCGCCCATACGGGGATGAGTTCCAGAATGTTGAGCCATATCCAAAATTTCTGATGCATGTTTAATCCCTTGGAATGCGGCCTCGCCCACCGCTTCCGGCGAACCGACAATGGTAACGACCGTTCGATTTGTATCCGATCCCATGTCCACATCCAAAACCGTAATCCCGGAAACACTGGACATCTTTTGCACAATATCATTAATTTTATCTTTATCTCTTCCCTCAGAAAAATTGGGAACACATTCGACAAGTTGTTTCATTTTTTATCCTATTAATGCCATTTTTTTCAAATAATAAATTAGCCAAATCACAAGAATCGTCAAGCTTATTGTCCGCCAATAAGGACGTTGAGACCCCGTATATCTTGGGATGATTCGTTGAAAATATGATTCCTTTTCCGTCATATTGAAATCCCTGCAAAGAGCAACATAAAAAAACTAACAAATGGCCCCATCAGCATCCAAAGAATAGACACCTTTGTAAAGTAACCGACCAAAATGAGTCCAAATAAAACTTGAGGACCGTACATTTGCATTTTCATCACCAGTTCTGGATTTCGACGAACCATCATCCCTGAAAATATTTGCGATCCATCCAAAGGTGGAATAGGCAACATATTAAAGACCGCTAAGGCCGTATTAATTTGGGCAAAGTAAAATAACAACGTGAAAATGGTTTGGGTCATAAAGGGCGTTCCATCTAAAAAACGAATCAACAACCCTGAAACCAAGGCTAATAATAGATTGGAAGCTGGGCCGGCAAAGGCAATTTTCATCATATCAGTCCTGGGATGATATAAATTTCGGGAATCAACAGGTACGGGCTTTGCCCAACCAAATCCCACAAAAAGAATCATCATGGAACCCATTGGATCTAAATGATTAAGGGGATTTAAGGTGAGTCTCCCCATTCTCGCAGCTGTATTATCTCCCAATCGATGAGCCATCCAGGCATGTGCAAATTCATGAAAACTAAGTGCAAACAATAAAGCAGGAATTAATAGCACTAAGGCTTCCATTGGCATACGAAATAACATTTTAGCTCCGCGGGTGATACTGTCGATGAATTTCGGACAGAGTTGTTTTATCTAAATGTGTATAAATCTGCGTGGTGGAAATATCACTGTGTCCTAGCATAATTTGGACAAAACGAAGATCCGCGCCGCCTTCTAACATGTGGGTTGCAAAAGAATGACGAAACGTATGGGGACTCACAGATTTATAAATTTCCGCTGTCTTTACCCATTTTTTAACAATATTAAATATAGACATTCGGGTTAAAGCCTTACCATTTCGACTCAAAAATACAGCACCAATGGAAGATTTCTTTGCCAAACCTGGACGAGCATGAATCAAATATTCATTCAATATGTGTTTTATGTTTTTCCCTAATGGAACCATTCTTTGCTTATTGCCTTTCCCCGTAACGCGAATCACACCTTCTTCAAAAAATACTTCTCCAAGTGATAGAGTGCAAAGTTCTGAGACTCGAAGTCCGCAAGAATATAGGATTTCTAAAATGGCTTTATCTCGTTTCCCAATCGCCGTCTTGGTTTCCACAGTTTGTATAATAGAATCAATTTCTTCCACGGATAATATTTCAGGAAGTTTTTTTGGCATCTTGGGTGCAACTAACTGAAGAGATGGGTTTTCATCAAGATATTTTTCATCTGTTAAAAACGCATGATAGGATCGAATGGATGAAAAAATACGCGCCATGCTCGCTGGTGCTAAATCAATTTTTGAAAGTGAGCGAATAAACTGTCGAATATTTTTTTGAGATATTTCGGATAAGGAAGAAATTGATTCTTGCTCACCTAAAAACGAAAGGTACACGTTCAAATCTTGTTTATATGCTTGAATCGTATTGAGGGAAAGATTTTTTTCAACCTGAAGCATCGTTAGATATTCGTGAAGATAATTTTCCACAAGCTTCAGCTGTGAATAGCATCAGCAAATTCTTTCATCATGGCTGATCCATTGTCTTCAATCACGGTCCCTGTAACAATAAAAGAAGCGCCAGCCAAAACGCGTTTTTCTGCTTCTTTCGGTTCGCGAATTCCGCCGCCCACAATTAAGGGGCAATCTACCGATTTTGCCATGGCAGAAATAACTTCCGTTGGGATGGATATTTTAGCCCCGGAACCTGCTTCTAAATACAATAATTTCATCCCCAAATATTGACCAGCCAATCCATGTGCTACCGCAATATCCGGACGATTCATAGGAATCGGTTTGGTGCCACTCATAAATTCAACTGTGGAATTAGCGCCACCATCGAAAAGCATATATCCAGTGGGGATAGTTTCGATGCCTAAGTCCTTTACAACTGGCGCAGATAAAACTTGTTCACCAATCAAATAATGAGGATTTCTACCAGAAATAACGGACATAAAAAGCATGGCGTCATAATGTGGATTTAATTGGCTCAATCCACCAGGGAAAAAAATAACAGGAATATCTGAGGCTGATTTAATGCGAGCCACACGTTCATGACATTTGCTATCCATCATCAAAGATCCACCAACAAATAACGCATCCACACCCGCTTCATTTGCAACTGAAACCTGTTGCTCAATCAAAGATTCATTTTTCTTATCTGGATCAATGAGAACAATATAGCCTGCTCCTTTTTGATCTCGGATATGGGTCAGTGTTTGAAAAATATTCATTTATTTTTTAGAATGTTTAAAGATTTTCCTGATATGCTTCCGCAGAAAGTAATTCTTCTTTCCCTGATGAATCATCAATTTTTATTTCAATAAGCCAACCCTGCCCATAAGGATCTTGGTTGATTTGATCGGGTGCATCTTCTAAAAATTCATTCACACTCAATACGATTCCGCTAACGGGTGCAATCAAATCAGATACGGTTTTTACCGCTTCAATTTCACCAAAAGGATCACCTTGCGTAAGCTCTTGACCGACTTCGGGAAATTCCACAAAAACAATATCGCCCAACTGATCTTGGGCAAAATCTGTGATACCAATTTTGACGGATTCACTAGAAAAATCGACCCATTCATGGTCTGTAGAATATAATAATTGTTCTGGAAATTTCATTTTATTTCTCTTCTTTTGGATTGAACTCAAATGATTCTAAAAAGCTCGTATCAAAATCTCCAGACTT
>JABHGY010000157.1 GCA_018671775.1 Fidelibacterota bacterium | reverse complement strand
CGTTTAATCTTTGAAGTAGATAACCGCTGTATTCCTGATAATACAACACAACGGGTTAATACTTTCTGGACAAGCACTGCTTTGGATGTGGATACAGATGCTCCATTAGCACAGAAGTTTGAAGTATATGGAAACTATCCAAATCCATTCAACCCTGTAACTAGTATTAAATTTGCTACAGAAAAATTCTCACATGTGAATGTTACGATTTATTCATTATTGGGAGAAGAAGTGATGACGCTTCACAATGGCGATTTAAATGCTGGCACTTATTCCATGACTTGGAATGGGAAAAACCACTTTGGAAATGCTGTCCCAAGTGGCATGTATGTTTACAGAGTAAATTCAGACAACAGAACTTTTTCTGGGAAAATGCTCCTATTGAAATAAGCTTGTTGTTTTACATCGTTTAATTAACTACAATGAAAAAATGAGCAGCTTAACATTAAGCTGCTCATTTTTGTATAAGGCCCATCATGAAAAAAATAATCCCTTATTTTGTTTTTGCTCAACTTCTCTTTGCGCAAAATAGCACCCTTTCTGGGTTTGTAAGAGATAAAACAAATAAAGATCCTCTATTAGGTGCTAATGTTGTTTTACTTGGAACAACCCTTGGCGCTGCAACAGATATAGATGGACAATTCGCCATTAACAATATTCCATCTGGTGATTATAAAGTAAAGGTTACCTATATTGGTTTTAAATCCTATGAAGCTCAAATTACTTTTTCACAGAATGAAACGATTCAACAAAATTTTGATTTAGACCCAGAATTTATTCAAATGGAAACATACGTGGTAACCGCTTCTAGAAGGCGTGAGAGAGTTGAAGATGCGCCTGCTGCTATTTCTGTCATTACCAAAAGAGAAATTCGTAGAGAGAGTAATACCAATCTTGGGGATTATCTCAAGGGAACCAAAGGCATAGATTTTACCCAATCGGGGATTGATAGCTACAATATGACAGCACGAGGATTTAATTCTTCTTTTAGTTCAAGATTACTTACCCTAATGGATGGACGCATGGCAAATGTCCCTTCTTTACGATTAACCGCTTATAATGTGATTCCCGTCTCATTTGAAGATGTGGAACAAATTGAAGTCGTGCTTGGCCCTTCTTCTGCTTTATATGGACCGAATGCGCACAGTGGTGTTTTAAATATTGTCACCTCTTCTCCACTTCGTTCCCAGGGAACCTCGATTAATATCCAAGGTGGATTATTGAGTCAAACTGATACCGATTTACTTAAAAAAATTACCTTTAGAACGGCTCATAAAATCGGAAATTTTGGATTTAAAATTTCTGGTGTCGCCATGTCCGGGCAAGATTGGACCCATTACAATGATGATGAACACGAGGGACACGACCCTGCTTTTATCGGAAGAGCAAATCAAATTCATGACAATTTAGATAGAGGTGGTTCTTTGGCTGATGCTTCGAATCCTATATTTACAAGCGATATGATTAGTCAAGTGGAAGGGGCTGATGAATCTTGGGTTGGCTATTATTGGGGAGATCATATTGAAGCTTATGGCGAAGATGGCTCTCCACTGATTACGCAAGATATGATTGATGCAGCTTCCAGTGATGAATTCAACCGTTATACTTTAGATAATGGAAATATTTTATGGTTTGTAACGAAAGATAAGCTTGGATATGTTTATGCTGATGGCATTGACAATAATGGGGATGGCAATATTGATGAAGGAATTGACCGAGGGGTTGATGATAATTCAGAAGCGTGGGTGGATGGTATTGATAATGATGGGGATGGATTTATTGATGAATCAGATGAGTTAGGCTCAGCCTGGTTGTCTCGATTTGAGAGCTATGCAAGTGGCGTTTCAAATACGACTATCTATTCCACTCCAGATTCAAGCTGGAGTATTTTAGATCTTGCGCATAAATTAGGATTTGGTGATTATCAATATAATGACGATGGGCAAATTGTCTTTGATACAAATAACAATGGCATTTTTAATGATGATTGGGGCAATAATGGCCTAGATGATGATGGCGACTGGGGATTATATAAGGACGACCTAGGAAATGCTTTTGATACGCCAACAGAATTGTTTACGGATTTGAATGACAATAATCAATATGATTCAGACGTAGGTGAAATTTGGTCAGATTTTCTTAAAACTTTTCTTGATTTTGGTTTAGATGGACTTCCCAATACGGGAGATTTTGGCGAAGGAAATGGCGTTTGGGATAGAGAAACATTTGAAGACCTAAACAATAACAATGAGTGGGACACTTTTGTCAATAATGATTTAGATGGAAATGGATTTCCCAGTGTGGGAGAAGTAGGTGTGGACGAAGATGATGAAAAAGATTTTGTCATGAATTACGGCGATTTATCTAGAGTCTATAAAGATGCCAACGATGATGGGGTTGATGATTATCCTGTATTTAAGGTTCGAAACTATCGTTATGATTTACGTTTAGATTGGGAGCCAAGTAACGATTTGACCGTGAGTTTATCCCACGGATTTGCTTGGGCAAGAAATATCAATATCACAGGCATTGCTCGATATTTGGCAGACGGATGGGTGTATCGCTATTATCAATCAAAAATGCGATATAAAAATTTCTTTTTGCAAGCCTATTTGAATTCTAGCTATTCTGGAAACCCAGAACATCCCACCAGAAACTTGGCAACCGGAAGCCTTATTTATGATCGCTCCAAAAAATTTAGTGCCCAATTACAACATGTAAATGAATGGAAAAATGGAGATAGACGATTTGTGTGGGGGATTGACTATTTTCTCACATTGCCTGACACAAAAGGGACCATCCTTTCCGATAAAGAGATTTCGGATAATCGTGATAATAATGGAAATGGCGAGGCAGGTTCTCCTTATAGATTCTTTGATGTGAATGACGATACGTGGTATGATAAAGGAGAGAGCTATACCGCTTGGGATGAAAAAGATTCTGTAGGCGTTGCATCTGATGGTTCCACCATCTATAATGATAATGCTTTGGGAGCGATTGCGGATGGTTTTGACAATGATGGGGATAGTGACGATTTTGATGATTTGAATGGAAATGGATTTCCCGACTATGTGGATGCTGATGAAAGTGGTTTGTATGAGTTAGGCGAAACGGTCGAACCTGGTGTGCAATGGATGGGTGAGCAGAAATTTTTAGTATATGCCGATGGGAAAGACAATGATGGTGACGGAAAAATCGACGAAAATATCGATGAAGGCATTGATGAAGCAGCAGAGGATAATCGCTATACCGTCAATGAACTTGGCGCCTATTACCAAGTCAATTGGAAGTTCAATAAAAAATGGGAATTTATCCAAGCCACAAGATTTGATATTCATGATAGACTGACGAACTTTATTGAGTTTAATAACCAAGGCTATGGAAAAGGATATAGTCCTTTTAACTGGAAATTTAATTCAGAGCAAAAAGAAGGTCTTCAGCTCTCGCCAAAATTTGGTATCGTTTATCGTCCAAAAGACAATCAAAACTTTCGATTAACATGGGCAACCGCTTTTAATACCCCAACCAATCAAGCACTATTTTTAGATATTTTTGTTACGCGTGTTTCTGTGTTTAAAGTTTATGCTCGCGGCTCTGACGGTGGCTATACCTTCCCAAGAGATGAGTTTGGTCGCCCTTACTTTTATAGACCTTATGATGGAAGCTATTCACCCGTCGATACTAGCGAAAGTATTTATTTTTATCCTTCAACTGATCCACGAATCGAGGGCTATTTTGGTCAAACTGCCAACGATATTCCAGAGCTAGAAGCGGAGATCGTAAAATCTTGGGAACTAGGATATAAAGGGCGACTTAGTTCTCGCGTCTTTGGAACGCTTGATTTATACACAAGTCATTACAGCAGTTTTGTAAGTCCTGTTACATTTATCACGCCTCTTGTCATCAAAAAATCAGTTTTGGAAACGGATTATAATGGGGATAGCCTCATGAATACCATCGGAGATATAGCCAATAATAATATTATAGACGAAGAAGATTATAATACGGCTTTAGATAAATGGCGAGATGGGGAAAACCTACAGGGCGTAACAGCCATGGATACGATTCCAGGATTTACGCCTCCCGTGGTCGTTGGATATGTAAATTATGGTGAAGTCGATATGTGGGGATTTGATGCTAGCTTAACAGCAATCCTCAATTTGGAATGGACATTAGACTTAACATACTCCTATTTGGGAATGACCGAATTTTTAAATCCAATTACCAATGCGCAAGATCCCATTAATGCTCCTCGACATAAAGGGGGAATGAAATTAAAATATCATCCAAGACGCTGGCCTTTTACCGCCTCATTAAATGGACGATATGTAGATGGGTATAAATGGTCATCTGGAATTTATTTTGGAGATATTAAGCCTTATACGCTTTTTGATTTCCATTTAGGATATTCGTTTAATGAGCACTTGTCTGGGAATCTGACCATCAATAATATTGCCAATAATCGTCACATTGAAATTATTGGCGGTCCTTCTTTAGGGCGAGTAATCGTGTTGCGGCTCCAAACAAAATTATAAATTACTGTTCTTGAATTTCGATAGTTTTTTTTCTCTCGATAAATCTTTATTTTTCCTGATTAATAAAGATTTATCCAATCTTATCTTTGATTTGATTATGCCATGGATAACAAATCAGAATCATTGGATTATTCCTCTCTTGATTTTATCGATTGTTTTATTGTTTAAAACAGGATATCGAGGAAAAATAACATTTGCAATTCTTATCGTTGGATTTGCCATTACAGATGCATCTATTGCTCAAATCTTAAAACCAATGTTTGGGCGAATCCGTCCTTCTCATGCGATTGCGGAACAGATTAATCTCTTGGTGGGGAAAGGAGGGTTATATAGTTTTCCTTCCAATCATGCGGCAAATAGCTTTATGCTCGCAAGTATTCTTGGCTATTTTTTTGATAGAATTAAAATCTCATTATTTATTTTGGCTGGTATCATTTCTTTCTCACGCATATATGTTGGCGTTCATTATCCGGGAGATGTGATTTTTGGGGCACTTTACGGCTATCTTGTCGCTTGGACTGTGCTAAGCCTTTGGGTGATGATTAAGATGCGAGAACTAAAACGCGGACGAACTTGGGTTTGGTACGCAAATGAATCCTAAAGTGGACTCTATAGGTTAATTTGGCAGTTTATCTGTGGGCGGTTTTACACCAAATGCAGAAAAACCTTCTTCTCTATTTGACATTTTAATTTCACCATTTTTATATTCAAATTTTCTGATATTATCTTGCATTGCATTCATAAATGCTTTTGCATGTTGAGGGGCCATAATAATTCTGGAGTGAACTTTTGCTTTTGGCACACCTGGTAAAATGCGCGTAAAGTCCATCACAAATTCTGCTGGCGAGTGTGTAACAACAACAAAATTGGCATATTCGCCTGAACTTACGTCAGGATCTAATTCAATATTAATCTGTTGAACTTTCTTTTTCTCTTCTATCATGATACTATCCTTTATTATTATTTTTTCCTGAGAATTCCCGTTCATTGAAATCTTCCCAATCTTCTTCAATGCCCTCAAATTCTGTATAATCTTTGGTGTTTTCTTCGTCTTGCTTATTATTGTGAATCACTTCATTCTCATAAATATTGAATAAATCTTTCCTTTTTTCATACTGAGAAGGATCTCCCTCTTCTTCTTCTGTTTGATCTAAATCTTCTACATCTACACTATAGATTTCTGCATCAAAAAAATCAAGGTTTTCCACAATTCCGTTTGTCATTAAGTGTTCCAGAAAGTCAAGATAAGTTCTATCTCTCAAATCAGTTTTACAATTAACACAAACCAGTGAATCTTTCAAATCCACTTCTTCTAAGCTTGCCTCACATTTGGGGCAAATTATTCCTTCAAGCATTCGTAATCTCCATAAAAATCGGTGGTCAATATATGTCCTGACTTGACATACAACAATAGGTTTTTTACTGAAATCTTGTGAAAAATAATTTTATTGGTTTTTATAATTCAGAATAAATTTTTTCTAAAATCAAAATTTGAGTTTCTGCCATCGTTCGATTTCGTCTTGATTGCACTATTTTTGCCGTATGCAAAAAATCATCCCAATTCATTTTCCTCTTTTTCCCATTGAGATAAAAAGTAAAAGGAGCAATCTTCTTCCCTGGAAAGGAATGGGCTAACACATTGCAAGCTGGGCCAATGACTGTCCCCGTATTGAGTTGTGTCCCAATAGCTGTTTTGCTATGATCTCCAATTAAAGCACCCATAAACAATGTTCCTGTATTATGTTTTTTCCCATTAACGTCCATAATGACAGATGTATAGTTATTCTTCAAATTACTATTTGTGGTGCCCGCGCCCAAATTAACCCACTCACCAATAAAGGCATCCCCTAAATGGCCATCATGGGCTTTATTTGAAAAGGATTGGAAAATACATCCATGGACTTCCCCTGCCACTTTGCAGTGAGGGCCAATAATAGAATTTGAAAGATTACTATGGGCTTGCACTATAGAATTTTTTCCCAAATAAACGGGACCCTCGATATAAGAAAATGGTTTTATTACCACATTTTCTTCAATAATGATAGGACCTTTTTCCACATTAAAAACCACCTGTTTGGGAATATGGACAGATGGATGGGCATAAACCTTATCTTGGTTTTCATTAAATTGTATAAAAGGAAGATATGATGAAATTGATAAGGAAATCTGAGATAATATTTCCCAAAGATATCGAGCGGATGGAACCTCCAATTCAATTTCATCTAAGCCCAAATAATCTTCTTTTAAAGGACCGCCTTTTCCCACCCAATCTTCAGCTTCTTGTTTAGATAAATTCGCACCAACAAAACGCCCATTCGATTTGAAAATAGTATTCGGTTTCCCTTGCATCAATTCGATTGCATCTTTATTCCAATAAGCACTTCCCAAAATCCACAGACCGGCTTCTAATTCTGAGGGATTTACCTTAGCCTCAGGATGCTGTTCTTGACTTAATTTTTTGAACTCATCTCGAACAATTAAAGAATAATCGTCATGAATCATTTTTAATATTCGTTCAAGAAAGGTATCAGGGCCCGAGCGAACCTCAAAGATGGGTCGTGTGAGTGAAATGGGCTCTAAGTCTAAAGCCTGCTTATCTTCAAAAATGTAAATCATAATATTCCAATAAATTTACGCAGTGTTTCAAAACTTTTTTCTAAAAATTCTCCTTTTTTATGGCTAATCAAAACAGAATAATATTCGTCGGCATAAGGGGTTTGGAATCCAATTTTTAAGGGCGTATCAATTCCCAAACTTAATTCTTTGAATAACAAATTTTCTTCCATATTCAAATCCACCAATGCATCAATTTTAATATTACTTACTTTATCTCTAAATAATCCTACGCCAATAACGCCCCAGCTATTTATATCTTTTTCTGAGAAGGAGATGATATTCCCCTGCAATGCTTCAGGGTAATGTTGCTTTGCATCTTCATCGCAAATAAAATGCACCATGGTTTTCCCTGTTAATGATTTTATAAAATGATTCATGACTTGCGCAT
>JABHGY010000156.1 GCA_018671775.1 Fidelibacterota bacterium | reverse complement strand
TGCCTGGTGATAATGTAGAATTAGAGATTGAATTGATAACACCGATTGCGATGGATAAGGAACTTCGGTTCGCTATTCGTGAAGGCGGCCATACAGTTGGCGCCGGCGTTGTCACTGAAATTGTAGCGTAAGGATAGAAATTATGGCTGGTAACAGCAAACGTGTAATTGTGCATATTGAAAGTACGGCAGGTACAGGATACCGATATACGATAACGAAGAGTAAAAAGACGCATCCTGAAAGAGTCGAGCACAAGAAGTATGATCCTAAAATTAAGAAGCATGTCATGTTTAAGGAGACGAAATAATCCAATTAGGTGAGTAGCTCAATTGGTAGAGCACCGGTCTCCAACACCGGGGGTTGCGGGTTCAAGTCCTGCCTCACCTGCTGAGAATAAGCATTCACGTAAGCTTTGATGTTGAAAGAAAAGTTGATATGATTAAAAAATTGAAACAATTTATAGATGATGTGCAGGTTGAGATGAAGAAAGTATCTTGGCCGACCTGGGAAGAGCTAAAAGGTTCTACCTATGTTGTATTATCCTTATCGCTTGTTTTGGCTATATTTTTATTCTTTGTTGATTTTGTTTTGGGTAAAGTGTTGAGTTTTATCCTGTAAGCGCGATGAAGTGGTATACGTTAAGAGTTATCTCTGGTCGAGAGAAAAAAATACGTGAAGCAGTTTTGTTTGACGTCGAAGAAGCGAATCTGGGTGAAATGATTAAAAATGTCTTAGTCTCTACCGAGAATGTTGTAGAAATGAAGGAAGGGAAAAAAAAGATTAAAGAGAAGGTGTTTTTCCCTGGATATCTTTTGGTTCAAATGGAGCTGAATAAAGAGTCTAGATATTTACTTGAGAATGTGAATGGCGTAATCAATTTCATAGGTTCTCGAGGAAAGCCGACGCCTTTGAAGCCAGAAGAGACTCAGAGATTTTTGGGTGAATTGGAAAATGGTGAAGGTCCAATGCGCACAGTGGAAGCTGCTCCGTATAAAAAAGGAGATACAGTTAAGGTTATTGATGGTCCCTTTATGGACTTTTCAGGGTTTGTTACTGAGGTAAGTCATGATAAGCAAAAACTTAAAGTATCGGTAAGTATTTTTGGAAGACCAACGCCTGTTGAGTTGGACTATTTACAAGTAAAAATGGAAAATTAAAGAAGGTTTCGAATAATGGCAAAAAGGGTCATAGGATTTATCAAATTGCAAATTCCAGCTGGTCAGGCAAATCCAGCGCCACCAGTTGGCCCAGCACTAGGGCAAAACGGTGTTAACATCATGGATTTCTGTAAATCATTTAATGCGGCTACGCAGGATAAAATGGGAGATGTTATTCCTGTTGAAATTACCGTATATGCTGATCGCAGTTTTACCTTTATAACAAAAACGCCTCCTGCTGCGAAGTTGATATTGAAGGCTGCGAAGATTGAAAAAGGCTCTGGTGAGCCAAATCGGGAAAAAGTAGGTATTGTATCTGAGGCTGATTTGCGATCAATCGCTGAAATAAAAATGGAAGATTTAAACGCGAATACAATCGAGCAAGCGATTGAGATGATTCGTGGAACGACCAAAAGTATGGGCATAGAAGTAAAATAAAAGGTTTGGTAGAAATGAAAATAACTAAAAATCAAAAAAATATTGCTGAAAAATTCAACTCAGATGATACTTATCCTATCGATGAGAGCGTGAGTCTGATGAAAGAAATGAAATTCTCAAAATTTGATGAATCTGTTGATTTGGCATTTAATTTAAATGTTGATCCTCGACATGCTGAAGAAAATATTCGTATCACAACAGCATTGCCTCATGGAACAGGAAAATCTGTATCTGTGTTAGTTCTTGCATCGGGGCCAAAAGAAAAAGAGGCGGAAGAAGCTGGCGCTGATTTTGTTGGGAATAAAGAATATCTTAATAAAATTAAGAATGGTTGGTCTGATGTAGACAAAATTGTCGCAACACCAGATATGATGCCCGAGTTGGGAAAGTTGGGGAGGGTGCTAGGGCCTAAAGGACTTATGCCAAACCCTAAAAGTGGCACAGTAACGATGAACGTTGCTAAAGCTGTTAAAGAATTAAAAGCAGGTCAAGTTGAATTGCGCGTAGAAAAGCAAGGTATTATACATGTTTCATGTGGAAAAACTTCATTTGAAGATGATGCGCTCAGTGAAAATATTAAAACAATTTACAATAAACTTATTAAAGCGCGCCCTGCTTCAGTAAAAGGTCAATATGTAAAAAAAATGACCCTATCTTCTACTATGGGGCCAGGAATAAAAATTGACCATTCAAGCATAAGGTAAAAAATCATGCCAAATACAAAAAATATAGATAAATATGATGAATTAACTGAAAAGTTAAGCCGAGCAAAAGCAATCTATTTTACAGATTATCTTGGGCTAAATGTAGGCGACATGACTGAATTGCGTTCTAAGTTTTTCAGTGCTGGAGTAGAATATCAAGTGGCAAAAAATACCATTATTAAGTTAGCGGCAAAAAAGCATAATCTTCCAGTGACTGATGATATTCTAACGGGTTCAACCGCCATTGCCTTGTCATATGATGAGCCAGTTTCACCAGCAAAAGTTATAAAAGAGTTCACAAAGGACAGAGATCTTCCTGTGGTGAAGGGTATTCTCTTGGATGGAGAGCTTCTTCCTGGGGAAGATTGTAAAAAATTGGCAGATATGCCAAGTAAAGAAGAATTATTATCCATATTTATGCGAACCATACAAAGTCCGCTAACAAAATTTGTTTCTACTATCAATGGTCCAATGACAAAGATGGTAGGTGTCTTAAATAACCTCAAAGAAAATAAATCTTAACACTGAGTAATCGTAAGGAGTAAACACAATGGCAATAACACGCACAGATGTATTAACCTATTTGGAAGAAGCTAACATGATCGAGGTTTCCGAGTTGATTTCGGAGATTGAAGAGAAATTTGGCGTAACTGCTGCGGCCCCTGTAGCTGCTGTTGCGGCCCCTGCTGCTGATGGTGGCGGAGCTGCTGAAAAAACCGAATTTGATGTCATCTTAAAATCCCCAGGACAAGCAAAGATCAACGTAATTAAAGTTGTTCGCAGTATTACAGAGCTTGGATTAAAAGAAGCCAAAGCTTTGGTTGATGCAGCGCCAAAAGCTGTGAAAGAAGGTATCTCTGAAGCTGAAGCCAATGATTTGAAGGCGAAGCTAGAAGAAGCTGGTGCTGAAGTGGAATTAAGCTAGTCCACTTTTAGTATTTTAAATTTCTTTCAAATCATACAACCAGAGGAGGCTTAATTGGGAGCCACAATAAAACCGTTGATTGAGCGGAAATCCTTTTCGAGGATTTCTTCTTTCGTGAATATGCCAGATTTATTGGATATTCAAACGAAAGCATATCAGACATTTTTACAGGAAAACGAAGCACCAGAAGCAAGAAAACCTATTGGATTAGAAGGTGTGTTTCAAAATGTATTTCCTTTAGAAGATAGCCATCGTAATTATGTTCTTGAGTATAATTCTTATTATTTAGGAAATTCAAAATATACGCCAGATGAATGTATCGAAAGAGGCGTAACCTATGCTTCACCATTGCGCGTGAGGCTTGCGTTAAATATTATGGATGAAAATGATCGGAATAAAGTTGCGCATAAAATCGAACAGGATGTCTATTTTGGAAATATTCCTTATATGACAAAAAAAGGTACCTTTATTATTAATGGTGCCGAGCGCGTTATTGTATCTCAATTGCAAAGATCCCCAGGTGTATTTTTTGATGAATCTATCCATCCAAATGGAACGAAATTATTCCAAGCTAGAATAATCCCTGCGCGTGGATCGTGGGTTGATTTTACAACTGACATCAATGATTGTTTATTTGTGATTATTGATCGAAGGAGAAAATTCCCTGTCACGATGTTGTTGAGAGCGCTAGGATATTCTACAAATGCAGATATTTTCAAAGCATTTGGTATGATTGAAACCGTCAAGCTTAAAAGCTTAGATATGGAAAAATATGCCGGCGCAACCATTGTAGAAGATGTTGTGGATGTGTCAACGGGTGAGATTTTCTTTGAAGGTGGAATTGAAATTACGCAAGATGTTGTGGATGAGTTGTTAGAAAGCAAAGTTAAAGAAATCGCAGTTGTGAGTGGAAATCGTGATTTTACATCCATGCTATTGCTAAATACGATGGGAAAAGATCCAGCAAAAAATACAGAAGAAGCGTTGGAAATTGTATATCAATTATTGCGTTCAAGTGAGCCGCCTAATCTAGAAACAGCCCAGAAATTTATTGAACGAATATTTTTCAGTCCAAAGAAATATGACCTTGGTGAAGTTGGTCGTTACCGTCTAAATCAGCAGTTCAATTTAAATGTTCCTGTCGAAGATACAGTTTTGACGATGGATGATATTATTCAAGTTGTTCGTTTCTTAATTGATATGAGAAAAGGTGATCGCGGTATTGACGATATTGATCACTTGGGTAATCGACGTGTTAAGACAATAGGGGAACAATTAACGAATCAATTTAGCGTTGCGTTGAGTCGTATGATTCGCACCATTCACGAGAGAATGAATTTGAGGGAATCGGAGAGTATTACGCCACAAGATTTGATTAATTCTCGCGTTGTTACCACAGTTGTGAATACATTTTTTGGCACATCTCAATTATCTCAATTTGGTGATCAGACTAATCCGTTAGCTGAAATAACCCATAAGCGTAGGATTTCTGCGTTAGGTCCGGGTGGATTGACTCGCGAAAGGGCTGGTTTTGAAGTTAGAGACGTTCATTATACACATTATGGTCGTTTATGTCCGATTGAAACGCCTGAAGGACCGAACATTGGTTTAATCAGTTCTTTAGCGATTTATGCTGAGATTAATAATCATGGGTTTATTGAATCTCCTTATCGAAAGCTATCTAAAAAAGGAAAACACTCTTATACCACATCTGAAGTAAACTACCTTTCTGCAGATGATGAAGATCGGGTATTGGTTGCTCAAGCGAATTGCGATACAGATAAAAGCGGAAAGCTTATAGACGATCGCGTTCGTGCTCGCATTAAAGGTGATTTTCCAATTGTAAGCCCAGACGATGTGGACTACATAGAAGTTTCGCCCAATCAAATTTTGAGTGCAGCCGCTGGATTAATTCCATTTTTAGAACATGATGATGCAAATCGTGCTTTAATGGGTTCAAATATGCAACGCCAATCTGTGCCTTTAATGAAACCTCAATCTCCTATCGTAGGAACGGGTTTAGAGGGAAAAGTGGCTATTGATTCACGATCATGCGCTGTTTCTCCTGTTGATGGTGTTGTGGAATTTGTTGATTCAAGTCAAGTCGTTATCAAAAAAACAGAAGTAAAAGATACGTTAAAATTGTTTGATGGTGAAGATTCGATTAAAGTATCGTTAAAAAATTATCAAAGAACGAATCAAAATACTGTGCACAACCAACGGCCATTAGTTACGGAAGGGCAAAAAGTATCCACTGGACAGGTTATTGCGGATGGAGCGTCCACCGAAAAAGGCGAATTGGCTCTTGGCTCTAACATTAAAGTAGCCTTTATGCCATGGCGTGGTTACAATTTTGAAGATGCAATTGTTTTAAGCGAGCGTTTAGTAAAAGATGATGTTTTTAGTTCAGTGCATTGTAGTGAAATTGAGCTTGAAGTGCGTGATACAAAGCGTGGACAAGAAGAATTGACACCTGAAATTCCAAATGTAAGCGAAGAGTCAACTAAAGAATTAGACGAAAATGGCATCATACGTGTGGGCGCACGCGTTAAAGAAGGTGATATTCTGATTGGGAAAGTTACACCAAAAGGTGAAACGGATCCTTCTCCTGAAGAAAAGTTGCTTCGGGCAATTTTCGGAGATAAAGCGGGTGAAGTAAAAGATGCGTCAAGACGTGCTGAGCCTGGCGTGAAAGGTGTGGTAATTAAAACAAACCTTTTTGAAAAGCAAGCGAAGCGTACTCGGACTGAAGAGAGACATATTATAAATGGGTATCAAAAAGAGGCTTTACAAAAAAAGAAAAACTTAAAAGTTTCTCGTGATGAAAGATTACTTGATCTATTAAAAGATCAAATCTCGAATGGTATTCGGGATTTATCGACGGGGAAAACTTTAATAAAGAAATCGACAAAATTGACCATGAAGCGATTGAAAACTTTTGATTTGGAACAGTTTTCGCAAGATATTGCTTGGGTTGAGAGTAAGGCTACCTGGGAAAAAATTAAAGCGATTTGGAAATCATTTAGATCTGAATGGACAAATATCGAAACAAAACTAGAAAGAAAGATTTTTAAAATTCGTGTCGGCGATGAATTGCAGCCCGGAATTTTAAAGCTAGCTAAAGTATTTGTTGCGAATAAGCGAAAAATTTCTGTTGGTGATAAAATGGCTGGACGTCATGGGAATAAAGGTATTGTTGCGACCATCGTTCCCGAAGAAGATATGCCCTTTACGGCAGACGGAACTCCCGTTGATATCGTGTTGAATCCCTTGGGTGTGCCGTCGCGTATGAATCTTGGACAACTTTACGAAACAATGTTAGGTTGGGCTGGTGATATTTTAGGGCAAAAATTTGCTACACCTGTATTCGATGGTGCAACGCCAGAAGATGTTGCTAAAGAAATGGAAAATGCTGGGCTTCCGGCGACAGGAAAAGCAATGTTAATCGATGGCAAAACGGGTGAGTATCTTGACAATCCAGTTACAATTGGAACAATCTATATGATGAAGCTAAGTCATATGGTAGATGATAAAATGCATGCGAGATCAACTGGGCCTTATTCCTTGATCACGCAACAGCCATTAGGTGGTAAAGCACAATTTGGTGGTCAGCGATTGGGCGAAATGGAAGTATGGGCGCTTCAGGCGTATGGCGCGGCACATACATTGCATGAAATTCTTACAGTTAAATCTGATGATGTTGAAGGACGATCTAAAGTGTATAATGCACTCGTCCGCGGTGAGCCGTTACCAGAATTTGGTATACCTGAATCATTCAATGTAATGATTAAGGAATTAATGGGCTTAGGTATCGATATCGAATTAAACTAAACAAAGAGAGTATCCTTTTGACATACATTCAATCTTCAAACATAGACACATCTAAAAAATTCAGCTCAATTACGATTGGGCTTGCATCACCTGAAGCGATATTAGCCAGATCTTATGGTGAAATCCTGAAGCCTGAGACGATTAATTATCGTTCATACAAGCCTGAAAAAGATGGTTTGTTTTGCGAAAAAATATTTGGACCTGTAAAAGATTACGAATGCCATTGCGGTAAATACAAAGGAATTCGTTATCGTGGAATTATTTGCGATCGTTGTGGTGTAGAAGTTACCCGTAAAAAAGTTCGCCGAGAACGGATGGGACATATTACCTTAGCGACTCCTGTGGTGCACATTTGGTATTTACGATCAATTCCAAGCAAATTAAGTTATCTTGCAGGAAAAAGCACGAAAGAGCTTGAGCGCGTTATTTATTTTGAAATGTATATGGTACTTGAGCCAGGTAAAAGTGGTTTAGAAAAATTTGAACTTGTTGATGAAGAAGATTATTTAGAGATTGAACGTGAGTTTGGCCACAGAGCGGTGACAGAAGAAGAGCGTGAAAACGATGAATATTTCTACGCCGCCATGGGCGGAGAAGCGATGAAGGAAATGCTTCAAAGAATTAATATTATGGAATTGAAGCGCGAGCTCGAAGATATTTTAGAAACGTCTCGCTCTAAGCAAAAAAGAGCAGATGCGTTAAAACGTCTTAAGGTGGTGAAGTCATTTGTTCTTGATCCTATGAAGAAAAAATTAAACAAGCCGGAATGGATGATTATTTCAATTCTTCCTGTCATTCCGCCAGAACTTAGACCTTTAGTACCTTTAGAAGGTGGGCGATTTGCGGCCAGCGATTTGAATGATTTATATCGAAGAATTATTATTCGTAATAATCGCTTGAAGCAATTGATGGAAATTAAAGCACCGGATGTCATTTTAAGAAATGAAAAACGAATGCTTCAAGAAGCGGTAGATGCTTTATTTGACAACAATAGACGAAAAACGGCTATTAGGAGTGGATCGAAAAGACCCTTAAAATCTCTATCGGATATGTTAAGAGGAAAAACAGGCCGATTTCGTCAAAATTTATTAGGGAAACGTGTTGATTATTCAGCAAGATCTGTTATTGTAGTGGGGCCAAATTTAAATTTATCTGAATGTGGTATGCCCAAAAATATGGCTTTAGAATTATTTAAACCACATATGCTACGTGAATTAATTGCTCGTGGATATGCTCAAACACCTAGATCTGCAAAGATGATTGTGGAAAATCGAGAACCTGTTGTTTATAAGGTTTTAGAATATGTGGTAAAAGATCACCCTGTGCTTTTGAATCGCGCGCCAACGCTTCACCGTTTAGGCATTCAGGCATTTCAGCCTGTCCTAATTGATGGAAAAGCAATTCAACTGCATCCATTGGTTTGTTCTGCATTTAATGCTGATTTCGATGGCGATCAAATGGCGGTTCATCTTCCCTTGTCTGTGGAAGCTCAAATGGAAGCAAGAATGCTCATGCTGTCCAGTCATAATATTCTCCATCCAGCAAACGGTCAGCCTATTGCCGTCCCTTCGCAAGATATGGTTTTGGGATGTTATTACTTAACGCTCCCTAAAGAAAAAGCCAAAGGGCATGGAAAAATATTTAGCTCTTTAAGTGAGGTTAGGATTGCATTTGAAAACAAAGCTGTTGATCTTCATGCGATTATAAATGTGCGACATAAAGGGAAGTGGTATAAAAAAACAACTGTTGGTCGTACTATTTTCAATGGTACGTTGCCCGAAGAAATGGATTATGTAGATGAGCTTATTAATAAAAAAACTCTTACTAAAGTTGTAAATCAGACCTATCTGATTGCGGGTAATTATAAAACCGTCAAATTTTTAGATGATTTGAAAGCACTTGGTTTTGAAATGGCGACAATTAGTGGCAGTTCTATTGCAATTGGCGATATTCTCATTCCAGATTCAAAATATGAAATTCTTGAGAAGGCAACAAAGGAAGTTGACGGTGTTAAGGCAAAATATGATCGACATATTTTAACTGATGGTGAGCGTTATAATAAAGTAATTGATATTTGGACACATGCAACGAATGATGTGGCTGCTTCCATGATGGAAGGTCTTGAAAAAGACCGAAGTGGTTTTAATCCTGTGTTTATGATGGCGGATTCTGGCGCGAGAGGAAGTCAGGATCAAATAAAGCAGTTAGCAGGTATGCGTGGATTGATGGCAAAACCACAAAAATCTATGAAGGGAGGTGTCGGTGAAATTATTGAATCTCCCATTACATCAAACTTTAAAGAAGGTTTATCTGTTTTTGAATATTTTATTTCAACTCATGGTGCAAGGAAAGGTCTTGCGGATACTGCCCTAAAAACAGCAGATGCGGGTTACTTGACGCGTCGTCTTGTTGACGTTGCGCAAGATGTTGTGATTTATGAAATTGATTGTGGCACGATTAATGGTATTGTAATCTCTGACTTAAAAGAAGGTGAAGAAATTATTGAGCCTTTGGCAGATAGAATTTTAGGCAGAACGCTTTTGGATGATTTTATTATTAAAAGTAAAGTTGCCGTGAAAGCAGGACAATTACTTTCCGAAAATGAAGCGAATATCATAAGTGACAGTGGTGTAGAAAATGTTCGAATCCGATCTGTACTTTCTTGTGATTCAAAACGAGGAACTTGCGCAAAGTGTTATGGTTGGGATTTATCGACTCATAAGATTGTTGACATTGGAACAGCTGTTGGTATTAGAGCCGCGCAAAGTATTGGTGAACCAGGCACGCAGTTAACATTGAGAACTTTCCATATTGGTGGAACAGCAACGCGTATTATCGAACAATCGGAAATGGAATCTAAGCGAGAAGGAACTATTTCTTTTACGGATGACTACGATTTTGCTGATACGGTTGACGAATCTGGAACACAAGTGCGTCGATGTATGGTTCGTCACGCAAAAATGTTTATCAGTGATAAGAATGGAAAAGAATTATCCAAATTTAACGTGCCATATGGATCGAATATCCTTGTCAGTGAGGGAGACTCTGTGGCGCCTGGAGATACGTTAATTCAATGGGATCCATATACTGATGTTATTTTAGCTCGTGAATCGGGATTTGTTCAGACAAAAGATTTTGTTGAAGGCGAGACTTTTTCTGTTGAAGCAGTAGAAGGTGGAAAAAAGCAGATGGTTATTATTGAGGCGAGAGATCGCAAATTAAGCCCTCACATTGAAATTGTTGATAAAAGCGGAAAAATTATCGCTGGTGGCACCATTCTCCCTGTCCGAGCTTCATTGGTCGTGACAGACAAGCAAAAAGTTCAGCGAGGGCAAACCTTAGTTAAGATCCCGAAAGAAGCTGGAAAGACTAGAGATATTACAGGTGGCCTACCACGAGTTGCGGAATTATTTGAATCAAGAAAACCGAACAATCCAGCTGTGATGACTGAAATTAATGGAACAGTAAAATTTGGCGAAACGAAACGTGGAATCAGAATGATACTCGTTGAGAATGCTGATGGAGAAATCGGGAAATATAAAATCCCTTATGGTAAGCATGTGATTGTTCATGAAGGTGATTTTATCAATGCTGGAACTTCTTTATGTGAGGGAGCTATTTCTCCAGACGACATTTTACGCGTCCTTGGGCCTTCAGCTGTAAGAGAATATCTTGTGAATGAAATTCAAGAAGTTTATAGGCTTCAGGGTGTGCAAATAAATGATAAACATATTGAAATTATTGTCAATCAAATGATGCAAAAAGTTAGCGTTTCTGATAGAGGAGACACAAGATTTCTCGTGCAAGATCGTGTTGGGAAAAAGGACCTATTTGTCGAAAACGATCGAATTGCAAATAATGTGATTGTAACAGAGGAAGGCGATTCGGATCTTGAAGAAGGATTTATGTTGGAAAAAGCAGAGTTTAATGATATTGTTAAAGAATTAAAAGCCAATGGAAAAAAGGTTCCAAAATATCGGAAACCCAAACCAGCAACTTTTGAGCCCATTTTGATGGGAATTACGCAAGCGTCATTAAATACGGACAGTTTTATTTCAGCAGCTTCTTTCCAGGAAACAACTCGCGTTTTGACAAATGCGGCTACAGCAGGACAAACTGATTTGCTCTTAGGGCTTAAAGAGAATGTGGCTGTGGGTCGATTGATACCGGCTGGAACGGGAACCCCAGGCATTCGTGGGATTATGGTGAATGTAGAAGATTTAGATGAAACAGAAACGGAAAATGAGACTGAAGATGTGGTTGCATAAAATAGTTATACTTTATGTTGACAAAACTTCAAAAATATTCGTAATTTTATAGGCTTTGGATAAAGTGATATGCCAACAATAAACCAACTAATAAGAAAAGGCCGGAAGCGAGTGTTCAAAAAGACATCGACTCCTGCATTAATGAGTAGTCCGCAAAAACGTGGCGTGTGCACACGCGTGTATACAACCACGCCTAAAAAGCCGAATTCAGCGCTTCGTAAAGTTGCCCGTGTTCGCTTGACAAATGGAATGGAAGTTGCGGCATATATCCCAGGTGAAGGTCATAATTTGCAAGAGCACTCTATTGTGTTATTGGAAGGTGGGCGAGTAAAAGATTTGCCAGGTGTTCGATATCACATTGTGCGTGGCGCATTTGATACAGCTGGCGTTACAGATAGAAGAACTAGTCGCTCTCGTTATGGTGCGAAAAAACCAAAAAATTAAGCTGAGTTAAAAAATGAGAAGAAGAAGACCAGAACGAAGAGAAATTTTGCCTGACCCAATTTACAATGATCTTTCTGTTGCCAAATTTATGAATTACGTAATGAAGCGTGGAAAGAAAGGAATTGCTGAAAGTATTTTTTATGGAGCAATGGATATTATCAAAAAGAAAACAAAAACCGAAGGATTGAATATTTTTCAAAAAGCGATTGAAAATGTTTCTCCTTCTGTCGAAGTTAAGTCCAAGAGAATTGGCGGAGCAACATATCAAGTTCCGATTGAAGTTCCTAGGGGGAGAAAATTTTATTTAGCGTCCCATTGGTTGATTAATTCTGCGCGTAGTAAATCTGGGCGTCCGATGGCTGAAAGCTTGGCTAGCGAATTAATTTCAGCGGCGAATAATGAGGGTGGCGCAATCAAGAAAAAAGACGATACGCATAGAATGGCAGAAGCGAATAAAGCTTTTGCGCATTTTAGATAAATTGGATATAAAGTAAATTGAAGAAAACACAACTAGATCATTTTCGTAACATCGGTATAATGGCCCACATTGATGCGGGTAAAACAACATTGACCGAGCGCGTCTTGTACTATACAGGTAAAACGCATCGTATCGGTGAAGTCCACGATGGTGCGGCGACTATGGATTGGATGGAGCAGGAGCAGGAACGCGGCATTACAATTACTTCCGCTGCTACAACTTGCGAATGGGCAGATCATAGAATTAATATTATTGACACACCTGGTCACGTTGATTTTACCGTTGAAGTAGAAAGATCACTGCGCGTGTTAGATGGAGCTGTTGCTGTTTTCTGTGCGGTTGGTGGTGTCGAGCCTCAAAGTGAAACAGTGTGGAGGCAAGCAGACAAATATGGTGTGCCTCGCTTAGCCTTTGTCAATAAGATGGATCGTGTTGGCGCAGATTTTTTAAAAGTATTAGATATGATTAAAGACCGTCTTGGTGCGAGTCCCCTTCCATTGGTTTTGCCAATTGGCGCTGGTGATATGTTCACGGGCATTATTGACTTATTGTCGATGAAAGCAATTTTGTATAACGAAAGCTCGCTTGGCACTCATTTCGAAATTGGTGATATACCAACCGATATGCTCGAAGAAGCTGAAAAATGGCGGCATCATTTAATAGAAGAAACAGCAAGCTATGATGAGCATTTGATGGAAAAATATCTTGAAGATGAGGAAATCACAGAAGAAGAAATAAAAAATGCAATTCGAAAAGGTTGCGTGGATAATACATTTGTTCCAACCTTATGTGGGTCTGCTTTTAAAAATAAAGGCGTTCAAAGATTGTTGGATGCTATTGTTGATTTCCTTCCATCTCCCATAGACGTAGGCAGTATAAAAGGTTTTGACGCTGATGATTCTGACGTTGAATTAACTCGAGCGCCAGCAGGCGATGCTCCTTTTTCTGCTCTGGCTTTTAAAGTTATGACCGATCCTTATGTGGGGCGTTTGACTTTTATGCGTGTTTATTCTGGGTCTTTGGACGCAGGTTCTTACGTATATAATCCGAACACAAGTAAGCGTGAAAGAATTAGTAGAATTTTATTGATGCATTCAAATAAACGCGAAGAACGAGATGCGGTTACTGCCGGAGAAATTGTAGCGGTAATTGGCTTGAAAAATGCTCAAACCGGGCATACACTTTGCGATGAAAAAAATCATATCGTTTTAGAGTCTATGGACTTCCCCGAGCCTGTCGTGTCCGTTTCGGTTGAGCCTGTAAGTAAAGGTGATCAAGATGCGCTTTCAAAAGGACTGGCAAAACTTGGTGAAGAAGATCCCACGTTTAAATTGTCAATTGATGATGAAACGGGTCAGACTATAATTGCTGGAATGGGTGAATTGCATTTAGAAATCTTGGTTGATCGATTATTGCGTGAATTTAAAGTCCAGGCAAATGTAGGTCGTCCTCAAGTCTCTTATCGGGAGGCTATAACAAAATCTGTAGAAAAAGTGGATGTGAAATTCGCTCGTCAATCTGGTGGCCGTGGACAATATGGCCACGTCGTCATCAATGTTGAGCCAAATGAAGCTGGAAAAGGCTATCATTTTGAAAATAAAATCGTAGGTGGAACGATTCCACGAGAATACATACCGTCAGTCGATAAGGGGATAAAAGAAGCTTTGGTAAACGGTGTAGTTGCCGGTTATCCCTTAGAAGATGTGCGCGTTGAGCTTGTTTTTGGATCATATCATGATGTAGATTCTTCTGAGATGGCATTTAAAATTGCTGGCTCGATGGCAATCCAGCAAGCTTGTAAAAAAGCTTCACCAAAATTAATGGAGCCAATTATGAAGGTGGAAGTAACGGTTCCAGAAGAATACCTTGGAGACGTGATGGGCGACATTAATTCACGTCGAGGAAAAATTGGTGGGATGAATCAAAGGAATGATGCGCATATTTTAGACGCAGAAGTGCCGCTGAGTAAAATGTTTGGTTATGTGACTGATTTGCGTTCTATTACGCAAGGAAGGGCAGTGTTTCATATGGAATTTTCACATTACAATCAAGTGCCTGCAAGCATTGAAACGGAAATATTAGAAAAAATTCATGGAAAAGCATCCTAGGATTAAAAATTAAGTAAAGGAGAAAAGCAATGGCAAAAGAGAAATTTGAAAGAACCAAGCCGCATGTAAACATCGGAACGATTGGTCATGTGGATCATGGTAAGACAACATTAACCGCAGCGATTACCTTAACGCAAGCGGC
>JABHGY010000029.1 GCA_018671775.1 Fidelibacterota bacterium | reverse complement strand
GAGATAGATACAGTCTGTCCCACAATCATAGAAAACAGAGTAAGGTGTATGAAGAGTTTCTTTAGCATTGGGGTAAAATTAATTGAACCTGAAACATAATAAAATAGCTTATTTTAAAATATTCGTTTTAAGATAAATTGAAATTGAACTTTTCATTGATGTCCCAACAATTATTTGAGTGCCACATATTTTTGCCAAAATGAAACCGATTCAGCCCATTCTTTAGATGGATATTCTGCCTGGGTTCCGCCGACCAATTCTAATTGGTTTCGCATCATTGTTACTGGTTCCATAGGAAAATTATCCACACCTTCTGGAATGGCATGAATACTAATGAGTTCCCATTCTGCATTCGTCGATTGTTCATTGTTTTCTGCTAATACATCACGGCGATACAATATAAATTCAACTTTCCCAGCAGATAAGGGATCGCCGTTCAACGCACGTATTTGTATATATGCTTCTTCATCTTCATTCCGTTTTACCCAATTGGCTTCAAGATTTGTCTCCTGCGTTATTTTTGTAAATGGGCAATAAAAATGATGTACAAAAGTATCCTCACATTGAACAATACGGACGCCATCTCGATATCCATCTTTATAATGTCCCTCTTTCATTTGTGATTCTGCGTGTATTGCTATTTCATCAAAAGCCATTGATTCAGAAAATGTTTTCCCTGAATCTTGAATTTGCCGAAGAACAAACGTATTTACACCTACCATCTTTCAATCCTTACATAATTGGCTGGAGACAAATGAAATAGATCGATTATGTCCCAACCGAGTTCCGTTCCATTCCCCAAGAAGTTGCCGGATATCCCCATCAATTATCTCAACAATCTGAGGATTATTTTCATATCGATTAAAGGCATTATCATTCATATGGACTGTTTTCCATTGAATCAGTTTTGTATTTTGATTGGGGTTGTATTTTTGTTTCTCAAAATTACAAAATAGCTTTGATTGAGGCATCCCCTTTAAGGGTGCAGCAATGGAATGAATGGTTAATTTTGTATTTCCACGCCATTCTTCAGACATCAATGCTACAATTAATCCACCATAACTGTGTCCTAATATCCAAAGTGAATCGTAGTTCATCTCTTCAGTAAAAGCTAATAGTTTTTCTAATAGCTGTTCCGCTGCGCTATCAGGACATTGATTCCAATCCCAACGATACCAATATGTCTGAACAGACTGACAGGATAAATAACGCACAGGTTTGACCCATTCTTTCCCAAACGATCCATATCCATGGACAAAAATAATTCCAAAAGACGAGTCAGATTCAAATGTCCTCTCAATTTTGTATAATCCATCATTTCTGTTAATCAGTAGTTCACCAGCCTCCTCGATATTCAGTTGATTAAGTTGACGCAAAAGAATGGGTGGATTTGGTTTTGAATCACACCCACTACTCAAAAAGAAAAGAATAAACAAAAATGCTTTTTTCATGATTGAATATAGAATTCTATTATCGATATAAAAAAAGCCTTTCACGTTTAGGCAAAAGGCTTTCCATTTTTGATATTGATTTCAGTGTGATTAAATCACTTTGTAAACGAGTAAGCCCACCATCACAATCAAGGAAACAAAAATAAGTGCAACACCCATGTTTCCCTTTTTGATTTCTTCCCATTCATCGATATCTGATGACAGCCAATCAAAAACTTTCAACGCAATTCCAACGCCAAAAGCAAAACCGACCGCAGCAGTGACTGACCAACCAACGGCTCGACCATATTGTGTTAATATTCCCATTAAAGAATTAGGATCTTGTAGCATATTATCTCCTTACAGTGTTATCATTTTTTTCATGATTATTTTCATGAATTCTGCTGAGTCTGTTTCTCCATTGGCGAGTGAGATTGCTAAATCTGAATCACACGCCACAATAAAAGTACTGGACTCTCCTTTTGAGAGAGGAACGATTACACTTATTTCTATTTTACTTGGAACATAAGCATTGTCCAATCCCATTTCTTCTTGGTGTGCAACTGCTTGTCCAGCAGCTGCAAAACCAACTAACATAAACATTTCAAAATCATTTCTTCCACTTTCTAATGACATTGAAAAAGTATCTTTACCCAAATCAAACTCAGTCGCATCAACTGAAACGTGATAGGATTTACAGACATTTTTGATCTTTTTCTTAAACGCATAATTTGCTGATAAAGTCTCTGATCCAACAAATAGAAAGAGTAAGCTTAAGATTATTTTTGAATTTGTACGCATTATTTATCTCAAATATTTAGGCTGAATTTTAACGGCACAATTTTCATCAATCAAGAGATAATTCAGACTTCTTTTTTTCAATTTATATCTTTCGTATTTTTCGCGATGAACACAACACGATTAGAAATGTATAAACGGCTGCGGGATTTTTTTATTCCGGCTTCGATATTAGATGAAATATTTTCCCATGAAGAGGATTTTGCAGTCTTAAATGAGTCTTGGAGAGAACTACGATTACTAAAATATAAAGAAGATGAGATTGCCAGTCAGATATCTAAAACCATATTTAAGGAACTAGATATTGAACCTGATTATCAGGACGAAGACGAAAAATAATTATAACTTATATTCTGCTTCTTTTCTTTTATAGGAAAGATTAATCGTCCTTCATTAAGATGTTGAACTGTTTTTTCTAGAGAACGAGTGCGTGGCGCTAATATTTTTTCTTCAACTGTTTCATCTTCAAGTATTGTTAAAATCTCATTACATTGCTGATCGGCTTTAAACATTAAAACTCCCTCCATATTTTCGAACCAAAATTTGGGGTCTAATTTCTGCTGACTTTGATATAAAAATACCTTTTGCCATAGATTACTTTCAGCGGTTTTTTTGTTCTGTCCAAAAAGCAACCCAATTAGAAAAACTGAGGTGAAAACAATTCTCATTATAGATTTTTTACATCCACGTCTTCTAACCAAGCAAATATTTCATTTGCTACATCTTTTAATGTTCCTGATTTAAATGGCGATTTTAATCCTGCTAATTCTACTAATTCAGAAAACGGCTTACTTCCGCCCGCTTGACATAATGTTAAATAATCATTCCACGCATTTTCATCTTTATTGTTAAATCTCATCCAAAATTGGAATGCACATGTTTGAGCGAGCGTATAATCAATATAATAAAATGGCATCTGATAAATATGAAGTTGCTGTTGCCATAAAGCGCCACTTTCAGGGAATGGCATTCCATCATAATCTTGCCCCGGTCTATATATCGCTTCTAATTCTTTCCATTTATTTTTTCGATCTTGTGGTGATGCCTCTGGATATTCATACACCCAATGTTGAAAATGGTCAACACATGCGCCATAAGGAAGGAATGATAATGCTCCCGCTAAATGTTTGTATTTAAACCGATCCGTTTCTTCTTCAAAAAATAAATCCATCCAAGGCCATGTAATAAATTCCATACTCATTGAATGAATTTCTGCGGCTTCCATGGTTGGCCAAAGATAAGAAACAAGTGGCTGCTTCCGTGATTCATAGGATTGAAATGCATGACCTGCTTCATGCGTTAAAACAACAACATCATGGTCTGTCCCATTGAAGTTTGAGAAAATGTATGGACGCTCATACTTTGGAAATCCAGTGCAAAATCCACCAGCCATTTTCCCATCACGGTTCACTAAATCCATTAAATCTTCATCCACCATATTATGAAAGAATTCTCCAGTTTCCGGAGACA
Organism: Fidelibacterota bacterium; assembly: GCA_018671775.1. Lineage (GTDB taxonomy): Bacteria > Fidelibacterota > Marinisomatia > Marinisomatales > UBA1611 > JABHGY01. Next base: position 825 of record JABHGY010000029.1, on the reverse strand, counting down.
ATTCATCATACATTTTTACGGCTTTATCAACCAATTCTTCCGGCGTCCCTTTTGGTTTGGGGTCCCCTTCTTTATAATTAATACCATCATAAAAATATAAATGGTCAAGCCCAAGAATTTCTTGACGTTGTTCATTAAGTTTTTTCACTAGCGGAACCACATAATCTACAATTTGTGTCCTGAAATTCGCCACTTCATTGGGTCCATAATCGGACCGACCCATTCTTAAATAGCCCAATTCAATAAAGGATTCATATCCAAGAGTTATGGCTATTTTATGACGAAGTTTTACTAACTTATCATACAACTCATCAAAAGTGTCTGCATTCCCATTGAACCAATCTAACCGAGCGGCATAAGATGATTTTCTTACTTCTCTATCTGAATCTTTATGGAAGGGTCCCAAACCAGCCAAATTATACGTTTCTCCATTATACTCTACCTTTGCCCCAGCAATGAGTTGAGTATACTCGTTTCTTAACTTTGTTTCTTCCAACATCATATCCATAATTGAAGGATCAAATGTTTTTAAATCCATTTCTATTTGACTGAAAAATTGTCGACCCCATATTTTTTCTAATTCGTTTCTAAATTTTGAGTTTACCAATTCTTGATTAAAGGCATTTGTAATTTCACTTGCAACGGGCCCAATAGAATCAAAATAATCTTTTTCAGCTTTCGCATCTTTATCATTCACATTTCGATTATAATTCAAACTTGCGATTGCTTGATAAGAAGAATATTCTCTTTCAAATTCATCTACTTTTTTTATGATATCAGATTGAGTTTCAGCAGATTCTGCTTCATTAAATGTTTTTCGCCATT
>JABHGY010000028.1 GCA_018671775.1 Fidelibacterota bacterium | reverse complement strand
GGAGCAAACTGGGTCGGTAACACGAACCGGTTAACACATCGAGAAAGTAGGCCCTTGGATCATAACTCCAGGGGCTTATTTTTATCTCCCATTTCTCGTCGGGAAGCTGTGGTTTTTTAACTGATACTTCCTTTATAATTAAGTGGAGCAAATCTCGTAATCTATCTCCATCTATATTCTTTAAATAGGGAACTACTTCCTTTAAATAGGATAATAAATCATCAGGTGGTGCTTTCCAAAAACTAAAGCATATGTTAGAGTGTAGGTAAATTGTATTTTAAATTACATTAATTATTTGATTTGATGTCTCTTAATATATTCAGCAGATTGAAAACAACAGTCGGATAATTTGATATCCCCTTTTTTGAATGCGTCAACTTCATCCATAATAGCTTTATAATCACCAGCATGTTTTTCTTTATATTCTTCAATGCTCATTTTCCCGTGGATCCAGGTAAGGGCCATTGGATATTCTTTTGGATGATAAAGAACAAAAAAGAAATGCCAAATGAGTATAGCTAAAGTAGCGAGCCAAGCTTCATAATAATGCAACGCTTCCGAAACTTTTATGAGCCATCGAGGAGAAAATTGCCCAAAGTAAATTGGGAACCATAAAATTATCCCCGTTGCAACCATCACAATGGTTCCCCATATCAATGCCCAATATTCTACTTTTTCTGCGTAATCAAATCTAGAATGTTTGGGTTTTTTGCACCCTTTAAATAAATAATATCGTATAGTTTGAAATAATGAAACAAAGTCTTTCTTAGTGGGGAAAAATGACTTTATAAATTGCTTTCCAGATTTGGTAAATAATAATTCACCCATATGCCAAACAGATAAGAGAATCATCAAAACAGCTGCGCCTCTATGAATAAATGCTCGAGCTGATTCGGTCATTCCCCATTCACCTAAAAGAACAACTTGATACTTTAAAGCAAATCCAGTTATCACGAGAGTAAAGAAAGAAATAATTAAAACGAAATGTTGGTTCACTTGAGATCGTGTATATCTCTGAATATAATCATGTTCTTCTTCTCTACGATATTTGCCAATTATATGGCCAATAAAAATGATACCATTATGAATAAGCATTCCGCCAATTGTGATACCAATGATGAAATAATAAATGATTTTAACATAATATTCTGCAGGACGCTCAGCAATCATGACAGATTGGTGTGTGTAGGATTGGGCAAAATTATCAGAAGAATTGGGGTGACATTTTTCACAAGTATCTTTTAATTGGGTCGGGTGGATGGATGATGAAGGTACATTTGAAGATAAGATGGCATGTGCATTATGGCAATCAAAACAAGTTGCTGAAGACGTATCTCCTTTTAAAACAGCAAGACCATGATAACTATCCTGATAGGAGGATACTTTCCCTTCTGTAAGTCCATATTTTGCCACCAGTTTTTCATTGGTATGGCAACGTGAACATGTTTTCTCGGCCGCAGCTCTTTTTGTGAGCGGGGAATTGGCATGGTCAGAGCCTATAATTTCATGTTCTCCATGACAATCTACACATGCGGGTGATTCACGTTCACCGCGAGCCAGTGCTTCCCAATGAATGCTGGATTTATATTCTTGATAAATATCTTCATGACACTCACCGCATGTTTCCGCAATATTGGAATGTCCAATAGATGATCCTGGGTCAGTCCCTTTTCTAATATCATGATATTGATGACAATCATTGCACGTGGCTGCTTCCGTATTTCCCTTGGCTAACTCAATCGCGTGATAACTTTTTGAAAAAAGTTCAACAGGATGAAGATTGGGGATATTATATTTTTTAACTAATTCAGGTTTTGCGTGGCATTCGCCACATGTTTGCGCAAGGTTGAGTGGATATGTTTTTGAATCTTCATCATCAGACGGGAGTATATTATGTCCACCGTGACATTTCCAACAGTGGGCGGCTTCTTTCTCGGAATTGGGAGCATACAGCGATATACCATGAACACTTTCTTCCCATTCTTCTCTCGAATCTTCATGGCATTCACTGCAATCATCACAAACATCTCTAAATTGAGCGCCGTCGTCTTCCCCGTGTTCAATTCCCGTTTCTATCACAAGAGTATGGCAATCACCACAAGATAAATCTTCATGAACCGAATGGTCTAATGAAATGTCATCATGGCAATCTTCGCAAGTATCTTCATCAAGTGGAGTATTGCCTAGGAGAAGACCCGAAAAAATAAATACCAATATCCATGTAAAATATTGGATCAAATTTGTCCTATGAGTTAAAAACATAGTTTCTCTCCTATGCATTTTATTATTCTAAGAAAAAGTCCCTAATAAAATGAGCACTAATAAAAATAGCCCAAAAAACAAGAATAAAGATCCAATTATTAGGAGCCCTTTTTTCTGCCAAATCTTAAGAGGCTTAACGAGCCGTTTATTATATTCAGAGTCATTTAAAGCATCTTTTTCTAAAGAGCGTTCATGAGCAAATCGCTCTTCTGAAACACGCCCCGTGAAAATCGCTTCATCCATAGGGAACGCATCGGGTCGTAAGTGTGTATTGAAAAAATGAACAGTGAATATAAAGGCCGTTGCAAGTAAAGCTTCTTCAGAATGAATTATATGAGCTGCATTAATAACCCACCCAGGTAAGTATCGTGAAAATACTTCTGGAAACCAAAGCATAACACCTGAAGCTCCAATAACAATCATTCCCCAAAATACAGCAAAATAATCGAATTTTTCCCAATACGTCCATCGCCCAAATTTGGGTGGATTCTTTTTTGCTCCAATGAAATAGGCAATATGATTAAAGAAATCTTTAATATCTTGCATGTTTGGAACCAAACTATCAGGTCCCCAAAATAATCCTTTACGTTGCTTTAATAGTGCTTGATAAAAGAGAATGCCTAAATGAAGTCCCATCACAATAAAGAGTGTTACAGCTGCGATTCGGTGCATCAAGGCAGCAGCTTGAAAGCCCACAATATTATGAACAAACCAATTGGCTAATTCTGAATGAGCATATTTTAAGGGTAATCCCGTTCCAGCTAATACTAAGAAACCGCCAGCCATAAAGAAATGCATAATTCTTTGAGTCATTGTAAAACGTTTATATCGCATTGGAGATTTAACAGGTTTTTTCACTTCACCTTCATTAAATCGAATAATTAATAAACGAATGAGCCATAATAAGGTATGTCCACCAAACACAGTGAGCGTGACCCCAAGGAGCCATACCATAAAAGTGTGTATCCAATTTAAAACAGGATTTTGTTCTTTGGTGTGAGGGGTATAGTGTTGTAAATATTTCACAAAATTCATATTTACATTGTCGTGACACTGTGCACATGTTTCAATAATTCGTTCTTGACCTACCGAAGATTCAACATGATCGCTTGGGAGGATGGAATGATTATCATGACATGAGATACAAGTGGCAAATTCTTCACCAAGATAACCCAATTGATACATTTGGCCATGATAGGATGTTTGATATCCATCCACCACTTCAGGATTTAATTGGAATTTCAGGGTCATATCTCTATCGCCATGACATTCACTACACAGCGAAATAACTGATTGCCCAATAAATGTTTCTTCAGACTTTTTAATACGGCTTTCATCGTGGCATGAGATACATGTGGGTGCTTCTTCATGCCCTTTAGACCATGCAATAAAATGAGATGATTTTTCGTATTCTAATTGTTCTTTCTCGTGGCAATCACCGCAGGATTTTTCAAGTGAAGTCATTTGGTTATGGCCGATAGCCATATAATGGTAATCATGACATGATCCACAGCGTGCTTCACCACTCTGCTCAATTCTTTCTATTTCTTCTCGATGGATTCCACCGTGGGCATCATTCTCACCTGTGATTAAGTTTCCAGTATGGCATCGAATACAGACGTCACCCAATTTCACATTAAAGACAGAAGAAACGGTGTTTCCACCCATTTCTGTTTCATGCCCCGTATGGCAAACAACACACGTTTCTAATCTGGGGTCATCATTATTTTCAGGACGATGGATGGAGGCTTCATAGCCCATATGACATTCTGTGCAAACCATATCAAGCTTAGCCACACTAACCTTGCTATGGGAATCTCTTGGGGAAAGAACCTGATGCTTCGCATGACAGTCTGAGCAGATGGGGGCATCCATATTGCCGGACTTAACTTGCTTGTAGTGACCACTTTGCGTATAGTTTTCAACTTGATCTTTATGGCATTCGCTACATGATTCGGTAACATGAATCTTCCAATCAGATTCTGCAAAAGAACCTTTTTCATGTTTAAAATGTGGATCATGGCAAGAGACACAAGTAACTTCAGATTCTTCATCTTCACCATTCCAATGAGCCGAATGGAGAAACTCATCTAATACATCTTGATGGCAAACTCCGCACACTTTACGAGGCTGACCCTTCCATGTTATTTTATGTTTTCCATGACAATCTGCGCAGGTGGGAATGGATGTATACCCTTTATCAATGAGTGGCTGAAAAAAGCCATCTACAAATGCATCTTGGGCATCTTCATGGCAAGAACCACAATTGGGAAGTTCTAATCGTGGGGCATGGGGAAATTCATCAATGCCATCCATATCTGTATGGCATTCAATACAATCAAATCCTTCGTGCGGTGTCCCTTCAAAATCATCTTCTGAAACCGTTAACGAATGGGCAACACCATACCGAACCACTTCCATTTCGGCATCTTCATGACAATCAATACATGTGTCATTATCCTGAGAAAATAGGGTGGGTGTTAATAGTAGGAATAGTAGCCAAAGAAAATATTTTCTCATGAGTTGTTAATCTTAAAGAATTTTATTGTGTTATTTAAGTTCGTCAGGATAAGGGTGGGAGACTTCTTTAATCCGTTCTTCATAATTGAATTCTTTATAGGTCGGGCTGGCTTGATTATGGCATGCAACGCACATTGCTTCACTGGGAGTCCAAAGGCCAACACTTTCCCCGGTAATTTCACCTGCAGTAATGGCAGCCATTGTTTTCTTTTTCTTATAATCACTTCCAGGTCCATGACACGCTTCACAACTAACATTTTGTAATCCGGTCATACGTTTTGTAGCTTTCTTTGCTTTTTTATCTTTAGGATCAAAAGTCCAAAAATCATCACCCTTTAACTCATAGCCACTTTTTTCATATCCCGTTGTGTGGCAACGAAGACATTCTGAACTCTCCCAAGGATTTCCTTCAAGACCAACACTTTTAGCTACTTCAATTGCTCTATCTGTTTTTAATGTTTCATAGGATTTTGCATGAGGACCCGCCTCCCAAACTTTAAATTGCGCACCTTTCTTTTTGCTGTTGTGGCATGTTTTACATTTTTTAACTCCGACATAATCTTGAGAAAATAAAAACCCAAGTGAGACGAATAAGGTGATAATTAGTTTTTTCATTGTTGACTCCTTATGGTAACCAATTTGTTAAAGCTTCAGTTGTATGACATATGTCGCAACCTACAGCTATCCTTCCTGTTAACTCCAATCCATGGCAGGATCCGCAGTCGAGTGCGCCACGATTATTCAATGCAATGCCATGAAAAGATTCTGATTCGGGTTGCATCCACTCGTTCCAAACAGGATGTCCACTGGGTCCACCGGCATGACATTCATAACAAGAAACACTGCTAGATCCGCCATAAAAATCATTTAAAACGGGTTCACCGTGGCAAGATTGACAGGATTTAATTCCTGATTCTGCAATTTTTGCCATGTGAGATTCACTGGATTCTGCAATCAACCAATCTGTGGGATGCATAGGGAGTTCAGCTTTTTCTGTGCAAGCCGAAAATATTGAAAAGAAGAAGATGAATATGAGTAAAAGTTTTTTCATGTCTTATCCTGGATGGCATCGCGAGCAAGTTGGATCAGCGGATATTTGGTGGCATACTTGACATAAGCCAGGATCGTTGATTGCATCCTGCGCATGGGTTCCGCCACCTGTAATGTATTGCCCAACCCAACTAGGTAGATTATGATTCATAGGCATCACTTTTGTTTGATCATGGCAAGATTTACAAGTCTGTATGCCCTCATGACAAGAAGCACATTCCACTAGATTCATTTTAGCTTCTAATCCATGCGTTATATAATAATTCCCAGGATGAACAGTTGGCTCAATAGACGTGAGCGAATGGCAAGATTCACACATGTCTTCTTGATGACATAAATTGCAATTATCTTGTCCGATGACAGTAGAATTTAATCCGTGAGATTGAACCCATTCGAGAGAATGATTTTCGGGGATGGACTTTTCATGACAGGATTTACAATCTGAAAACACCCAAGTATTGGGGGTATCTTCTTTTTCATCATCCAATAAATTTGCGTGGCAAACAAGACAATCTCCCGTTCGGCTTAGATGCGATTGATGTGCGAAATCTGGCCCACTTCGCTGTTTTAATGCTGGATAAGTATCTAATTCATCCGCATTCGCGTGGCAAAGGCTACAGTCGCCATCTTCATCTTCTGATACATCTTCATGGCAGGATTCACATCCATCCATCGTAGGAAGCAAGCGAATATCTATAGATAAAGATGAATTGACATTTTCATGACATTCATTGCATTCAATTTCTTCATCGTTTACATGAAGTTCATGAGGAAACATAATCCAATCCGATTGCTGGGATAATCCAACAGCTAAAAACAGAATGAGACTAAAAAATCGCATGGATAGAGACGCCTTCACGGTAATCTATTTTAAAATAGGGATTGGAATAAAACTGAGAGAAAAATCGCAGTTTTATGGATTTTGTTAAAGACCAGTTAATCCATGTAAATAAAGCAGAAGATTTAAAAGGCTCAACAATGTCCCCATCACTTAAAAGGTTTAGAGATATGGAGCCACCCAAATCTACCTTTGAGTTTAGAGAAAACTTTGTTCCAATGGACCCGCCAAACTGAGATGCTTCTCCATAATTTCCATACAATAAGGTGCCAGAGAATCGCTGGCTATTGATTGTTGTATGAAAATACAGATTGGAAGCATTAGAAAACCGAATGGATAATTGATTTAGTAGCGTATAATTTGAACTGAAGTTTGATTGCAGTCCAACTGTTGCTGTAGCAGGCAGAGAAAGAGATTGAGTTGCCCAAGTCCAATTTTCAAATCCTGAATATCTTTTTTCCCGGTATCCAATAAACAAACGTCCAAATTTGATATTTTTTGAAAGCCTTAACCTTAAATAATGGGGTCGAGAATTATTTTGATCCCAAACAAATGTTCCATGAAGATTCATAGCAAATATAGATGTATACCCATTTAATCCTGAAAATATATGTAAAGAATCTTTTTCACTATTGACCCAAGAGAATAGAGATATATTCTTTTTCCAAGATCCCTTAGACCAAGAAAGGACGCCTTGAAGTTTTTCAAGATAAATATCTTCAGATAAAAAGGTTTCACTGACATAAGTAGTGTCGCTGAAATCAATAACAGAGCGGAAACCGCCTAAAAGGTCAACGGTTCCTAAAGTTTTATGTGTATATCTAAATGATAGTCCATCAATCCGCGTTAAAAGCGCCGGCGACCAATAAGGAATTCGTCCTAATTGAAACCTAAAATGGTCGGTTTTGACTTCGGATATAAATGAATAGAGTCGAAACGGATTTAAATGTTGATGTATTTTTGGCCCATATTCAAAGAGAGATGAAATGGAAGCAAAGCGTCCCAATGATTGACGATATGAAAGATTTGTTCGCCACTGTAGGGACGGATCCTCATCTAAAAAACTGATGCGGGGATACTGAGTGGATGCAGAAAACTGAATTTCTGGTGATGTCCCCCATACCGGAAAAATGAAAGCAAACAATGTAAACAAACGAAGGAGGTTTTTGTTCTTAGAGTATTTGTTTTTTTGATGTTTCATTATTTTCTGCATCCACGTAATTGAAATAGAATATGCCCCATCCCAAAATATATTTTGGAGTTTTTTACATCGAGCGTAAGATGGGATGGCGCTAGTTTCATTTTATGCTTATTCCTAACTTAGAAGCCAAAAGGTTTTGACCACTTATGTCCAGGTAACTCAGTCCAATACATATTGTTAAACCCAAATTTGATAGATTTAACGTCGTAACCAATGACGGTTAAATATGCAATAGATGAAGCAGCTGTTTGCCCTGTGTAACAATAAAAAATATTATTTCCAGCAGGATCAAAAGAAGACAGATTACCACTCATTTTAAGTGTCGAAGGTGATAATTGGTATGCACCATCAATATGTCCATGACCTAAATAATCTTCTTCACTCCAGTAATTCATAATATTATAGGAAGAAGCATCTGTAATTACATCGCCAGCAAGAATAAGCAAACCATTGCTCCACGATTCAATAGCAGCATCGATTCGTGCATCGAGTATTTCTTCAGCCGTTTCAAAGCCTGTGCTTAAAACTGGATAATCAAATGTAGGCAATGTTGCTGAAGCCGTTGTGACCAAATCTCCTGCATATTGATCAGAACAATTTGATGTCCATTTATCTAAGCTAACATCATAAGCGCTCATGCCAAATTTCATGACATACGCTTCATGTCCTTTTAGACGAAGTAAGGTGTGTGCAAATGACGCTGTTTGTCCTGAATAGCATGTTACCAAAATAGGTCCTGTGACATTATCAGCTTCATCAAACATACTGGTTAATGTTACATTTACTGCACCTTCTATAGCCATGGACGCAAAATCTGTAGCAGATCTAAGATCAAATACTGTATATCCAGAATAATCAAATTCAGAATTCAATGCACCTGCTGCTAAGATCCAACTTCCCATGTTATTAACGTATCCGCCGTCCGTTCCTTCTAAATACTCAACGAGGACTTCAAATTCATTAACTTCATCTACTTTTTCATCTTCACATCCGGTTAGCCCAAGAAGAGCGATACCCAAGATGAGAATAAACCATTTGTTGTTTTTCATGGTTTGGACTCCTTTTTTTTGTTGTTATTGACATTCACTGTATAGTGTGAATTCTTTTGAAAAATCTTTTTCATCGTTAACCTGGGTGACATGGATTGCATCCCACTTTTGCATACGTTCCCAAAACAGATTCATTTGCATTAATTTCATTTTCAATTAAATCTTCTGTTTTCAAATAAAGAGCAGTGGTGTCCGTTGCAGAATAATTTGACATAGTTCCTTCTGCGTCATATCTCACACCATGATTGTGACAATTATCCGAGCAAAAATCAGAATTTGTCGTGTCTGTTTGGCTGGTCCAAAGTTTAATATTGTGAGGCGTTGAAACTTCCCAAGTGGGCCTTGCGTCAAAGTTTGTTAATAACATATGTCCCCATTTTGTATAAGAATCTGGTGCAACAGGAATATGCCGTAAAACAGCCCATTTCCCATTTCTGAGTTCATAATCATTGTTGATGCCAATTTTGAAATCAGGATATTCTAAATAACCGTTTCCACCTTCGTTTACATCTGTTTCTCCGGCTACAGGTCCATATCCTTCTTTCCATTCTCCACCAGAATGGCAAGTATTACAATTATTATAGGGCTGAGAATGACAAACAAAGCAGCTGAGTCCTTCGCCTTCTGTGGGCCAATGCTGTTGATGATATTCGTTGGCTTCTGTTACGTCTCCGTGACAATAATCACATTGAACTTGTTCTTCATCTTTCAATAAATGATATCGTGATTCATATTGAGAAGCATCAGCATGAAAATCTTCCACATGACAATCAAAACATTTTAATCGGTTTAAATAATGGACATCAGCAATATTTCCTGTTAATTCCCCTTTAAAGTCCGTTCCGATTCGACTTCCGTGACAAGCCATGCAATTATTGGTTTGATCTGGGATACGATTAAATTTATGATTATCAATCAATCCACCGTGGGCACTGTTGGGGCGGCTAACATGACATTGTCCGCATGTCGTATGACAACTGGTGCATTCGCCGTCAAATCCATTGGTTAGAGATTCAGGACATGCGTCAAAATCGGTATGATTACTTTCTGCTCCCAGCTCTCGTTGAGCGATTGTTGTTTTTTCGCCCCAAGCCATTGTGTGCATGCTATTTTTGTTAGATTCAACAAGCTCATTATGACAAGGATTGCAAAATTCTTCAGGATTTGAAGACGGATCTCGAATGAAACCATGATCAATTGAATGAGCTGTTTCAATAGCAGAAGAGGGCTCTACGCCACCATGACAATTGATACATCCTATTAATCCATGAATTTGATCAATATCTTTAAAGGACGTATTTCCTCCTGTTAATTCAATCAAAACTTTTTCCCAAGGCTCCAACGGAGTCACAGAGCCTCCTCATCCACCGCCAGAAGGTGCGGTGGCATTTTCTTCTGCAACTAATTTTTTTAAGACGTCCTTGTTTGTATGACAGCCTTCACATGTGGCAGGATCTCCTGCGCCAATTGAAACGATTCCAGGGTCACATGCGGTTAAAAGGAAGAGAAAACTTGGGATTAAAATGGATATTTGCGTAAGATTGTTTTTCATTATTTTTGAGACATTCTATAATAGGTTTTTAAATGATCAATGTTTTCTGAGGCTAAATACACATCACATTCTCTGCATTCAGCATCTTGACATGCTGGAGATGTGTCCGCAATCTGCCAGCAAACCTTGTCATCCGCAAGATAGGCAGGACAATTTTTTCGCTCTAGCTCTGTGCATGGTTTTATATCCCAGCAAGGAATTAAAGCTAACAAGCGACGAATACCAGCTAGATTCAATTTATCTTCAACGATTAATTTTCGAATACACGACAGCCACTCAAGATCTTTTTGCGAAAAGAGTCGTCGTCCAGAACGGGTGCGGTAGGGAATCAGTAATCCTGTCCGTTCATATAATCTTAACGTTTCTGGCGAAACACCAATTTTTTTAGAAACGATACCAATTGCATAAGCAGGTTCGAAAGGATCGGGCTCGACATTGTGTGCTATGTAGTTAAACATTTAATAAACCTGTATTCTATGCTATAGGATATTACAAAGCCTGCAGTCCGCTTCCAAGATAAAAAGACCATATAATCCCATATAGTAATCTCGGATCAATATAATTATAGGTCAGTGCTGTCCAAAATAAACTAGGTTTTTCATATAGTTGTCAAAGCAAGACTTAAGTTAAGACCACGAAGTGGGCTTGACTTAAGTCTTGCGAAAGAGATGACACATTGTTGTAAAATTTGAGTTTTACATCCCGAAAAATGAACGTGTCATTCCGAACGAGGAACGAGATGCGGAATCCATGCTTTGATTTATCAACGGGACAAGTGAATACCAGATAATTTCGAATATTAACTTTGGCTTTATTCAACGAAGACTTAAACGAAATTTCTGGTATGACAAATGTTTATTTATTGGGACAATTTCAAATATTTTGGACAGGTATGTTATATGTAAAAGGTTCCCAAAAATAAGCTGATTAAGAATTCATAAGATATTAATTTTAGGAGTTAAAATATCTAATAGAAGATCTAATAGAAGACAAGAGAGAAAAATGCAAATTAAAGATAGAATTCAAAATAAAGAATCCACAATCGGCATTATTGGCCTAGGATATGTTGGGCTTCCGCTGGCGATTCGATTTGGGGAAGAGAGTTTGAAAGTTATTGGATTTGATATTGATGAACATAAAGTCAATATGCTCAATGAGGGTAAATCATATATCAAGCATATCAATGAAGGGAATATTTCTGGAATGGTAAAGCAAGGCTTTATCGCTACCACAGATTTTGCCAAAATTACAGATGTAGATGCAATCCTGATTTGTGTTCCTACACCATTAGGTGTGCATAATGAACCAGATTTAAGTTATGTAAAAAGCACCTTAGATTTAGTAAAAAGCCATCTAAGAGAAGAACAGCTCCTGATATTAGAAAGCACTACTTATCCAGGAACAACTGCAGAAGAAATTGTCCCTGTAATCGAAGCACTTGGCTTTAAAGTGGGAGAGAACTTTTATATTGGGTATTCTCCCGAGCGAGAAGACCCAGGTAATAAAAACTTTAGCACTCAGACTATTCCCAAAGTTGTAAGTGGCCACACAAAAAATTGTTTGGAAGTTACCACTGCACTTTATGACCAAATTGTAGATCAAACGGTTCCAGTTTCGTCTACTCAAGTCGCAGAAATGACCAAGATATTGGAAAATATTCATAGAGCTGTCAATATTGGTTTGGTGAATGAGCTTAAAATGGTAGCGGATAAAATGAATATTGATATTAATGAAGTCATAAAAGCTGCCGCTACAAAACCCTTTGGATTTACTGCGTATTATCCTGGGCCTGGTTTAGGCGGACATTGTATTCCCATTGATCCCTTTTACCTTACATGGAAAGCAAAAGAGGTAGGCATGAATACACGCTTTATCGAGTTAGCTGGAGAAATCAATACAAGCATGCCAAATTATGTAATTCAAAAAGTAAGTGAGTCTTTAAATTCAATTGGAAAATCAATTAAAAATAGTAGAATCCTTATTTTGGGTTTAGCCTATAAAAAGAATGTAGATGATTTAAGAGAATCTCCTTCTTTAGAGCTGATTGATATTCTTATCGATAAAGGAGCCCTCGTAGATTATTGTGATCCTTATTTTAAATCGATTCCCAATACACGTAAATACCAAATTGAGCTTAAATCAAAAGTGTTAAACGCTGATGTTCTCCAATCCATGGATTTGGTTTTACTGGCCACAGACCACGATGATTTTGATTACGATTTGATTGAAAAAGAATCCTCATTGATTATTGATACCCGTGGACGATTTGAGAAATCAGAAAAAGTCATCAAAGCCTAATGTCAAATAAAAGCGTTTGTGTTATCGGAGCTGGATATTGGGGAAAAAACCACATTCGCACGCTCTATGAATTAGGAAATCTGGGCGGGATTGTTGAATCCAACTCAGAAACGCTCAAGCGGTTTGCCGAACAATATCCAGATGTAAAAGGATATCTTTCTTTAGGTGACGCTTTGCAAGATGGTCAATTTTCAGGT
>JABHGY010000027.1 GCA_018671775.1 Fidelibacterota bacterium | reverse complement strand
TTTAGTAATGAACCACTAAGGCAAATCCAAAGAGTTTCAACATTTCGATAATATTTATTGTAACTTTATAATATGTTTTTTGTAAAACAAACGAGACTTAAGATGAAATATTTTTTCTCACTTTACCTCTTTTTATCTATTTTTTCTGAAGGTAACGCACAGGAAATACCCACTGAATTTTTTGAATTCAAAAAGCAAAAATATCTCAATAATGCTGGTAAAGAATGGAAAGAAACAAGTCTCTTTGGACCTGCAAGAACAAGGCTACATCATGACGAAAGTGATTCGCTTTTAATCGAAACACGAATGGGTCTTTTTTCTAAGAATGAATCTCTTGCTTTATATGGATATGCCCATTTTACATTTAAAAAATATTTTTATGCCTATCTCTATCCACGTATCGTGAATGACGTTTCTGCTTTTGACCGCTATTCTGGTATTCCTAGAGAAATCGAACGAGGTGGGCTCAATTCAGGAGAAACTGATTTGTCTGGCATTGGATTTCAAAATGATTGGTTACTATTTCAAATTGGGAGAGGACGACAAAGTTGGGGGGCAGGAGAAGAAATTCAATTGGCTTTGGGGGAAAACTCCCCCGCTTATGAATATACACTCTTAGGCTTAGATTTTGGGAAAATCCGGGTTAAATATCTTCATGGCTTCCTTGAATCCATTTCTCCGAATATTAATCGATATATCACTGCACGTGGATTAGAATGGTTCACGAGAGAAAACCTCATTATCGGACTTTCGGAAACCGTCATTTATTCTGGTGAAAATCGTCCTATAGACTTGGCGTATTTAAATCCAATTTCGAACCATTTAGAGATGGAATTGAACGATCGCCTAAACACGATTGGAACAGGTAGCGCAAACGGGGTCTGGCAATTATCTGTAGATTATAAACCTTTTCAAAATTTTCGACTATCAGGAAATCTTCTTTACGATGAATTTGTTCTTGATAAAATCCAATTTGAGCAAGGAAAAGAAAATGGAAAAGCATATTCTTTAAAAGGGGTTTATACCATTTCAAATACAAATAAAAGGCTCTTGATGATCTATAGCTCATTTGTCAAAGTGGGCACACCAACGTTTAGGCATGGTTCTGGCTCAAATAATTTTGTGCAACGAAATAAACCTTTGGGATGGAAATATGGTAGCGATGGACAAGCATTCAAACTGGGTTTACAATTTTTTAATTTGAAAAATTTAATGGGACAAATTGAATTTGGACAACGGGCCATGGGAGAAGAAAGTATCCTCTTCCGTCCTTATGATGACTATGCCGATTACTTGGCTGGACCTTTTCCAAGTGGATTAGTGGAGGAAATCATATTTTTCTCAGGTGAATGTCAATGGTGGTGGAAAACCACTATTTCAGTTTTGGGACAATTTGAATGGACATCCTCAAACCTTGCAGAGACAGAAATGGCTTATACTTTGGGCATAGATATATATTATCCCCACGATTTTTGGATTAAATAAGCGAGATTATTTCGTCAGTTGCTGACTGGCTTCAATCAATATTTTCATCACTTCTAAGGCGTGGTTCCCATTGGCAATATTTGGCTTCTTTCCCTCTAAATGATCAACGAAATATTGTAGCTCTTCCGTTAAAGCCATTTTTTGTTCATAATCAATTAGGGTTACGGGACCATCAATCTTCTCTGGAACACCTTTAGCCATATCAAATTTTTTCGCATATAATTTAAGAGGCTTCCCTTCAGAAGAATCTTCAAATGTAATCATCGCTTCTGAGCCAATCACCACCAATCGATGCTCTTTAAATGGATGGAGCCAGCTAACAAAAATGTGTCCTTCAACGCCATTAGGATATTTAAACTGCGTTAAAGTAGAATCATGAATTCCCTTTTGCAAAAACGTGCTTCCGCTGGCATGGATGGCTTCTGGGAAAGCATCTGTAAAATATTGAAAAATAGAAATATCGTGAGGCGCTAAACTCCAAAACACATTTTCTTCTGTCCGCACCTGACCTAAATTCAAGCGATTGCTATATATATATTGTAGCTTGCCAATTTTACCTGAATCAATAAGACCCTTTATTTTCTTAATTGCAGGATGAAATAATAATACGTGCCCCACCATAATATTGACATTATTTTCTTCAGAAAGTCGGACAAGCTCTTCGGCGTGATCTTCTTGTAAAGTCAAGGGCTTTTCTACCAAAACATGTTTCCCTGCTTCCATGATTTGCTTGGCTAAGGGAAAGTGCGTTTCAGCTGGAGTCGCTACGGTAAAACCTGAAAATTGACCATCTTGCAAAGCGTCACCTAAAGAAAGATATCCTTTTACATCTGGATATTGTTCGGCAAACCGCTTGAGCGTTTCTGAGTTGGATTCAACAATCCCGCCCAGATTTCCTAATTCATAGAGCGTGCG
>JABHGY010000155.1 GCA_018671775.1 Fidelibacterota bacterium | reverse complement strand
ATAATGCCTGTTCTAATTGCTCATTCCGCTCTGACAAGCTATACGCATAGTTATTTAAGGCTTGTGCATCCGTAGAATCAGAATCAATCAATACTTGATATAAACTGTCTGATTTTTCCCACTTATGAAGACTATCCCAAACCATCGCAAGACTATGCTGAATGTTTTTTGCATTTGAATGTAAAGCCATTGCTTTCAGTAAAAATTGTTCTGCATTTTCATATTCATGTAATTGATTATATGCTGATCCTAATATTGAATACGCTGTAAAATTCCCTTCTAATAAACCAATATGCTCTATGAGAATTTCTGTCGCTTTTATTGGCTCTTTTATGGCCATAGATACAATAGCACTGTTTAAAAACCCACGGGGATCTTGTGGAAATAATTCAATAAATTTATTATTGTATTTTAATGCCTCTTCATAATTTTCCATATCCATGTAAAGGGAAACAAATTCTTGATATATGTCTTGATTTAATGAATCTAAAGCAAAGGCTTGTTGTAATATTTTTAGTGCTGTATCCTCTTCGTGGCTGGCTCTGTAAATCGCACTTTTATGTATTAATAATTCAACATTTAATCCATGGATTTCAATGAGCCCATCCACGGCATCGATCGCTTTCGAAAAATGTTGGTTGAATAATGCAATATCACGATAAGTTTCCCAATATTTTACATCATCCGGAAATTCATCTAATAATAATCTACAAATATCTTCAGCTTGTATAAACTGATTGATATTAATTGCAATTTGTAATGATTTTTCCAAAGCATTCGTCGCAAGAGAATTGGCCTCGTATGTTTTGAGATAATATTCAATAGCCTTTACCTTCTCATTTTTTAAACGATAAATATCCCCTAAGGAAAAGTAATAATCACTGAAATCTGGATCCAATTCAACTAAAGCCTTAAATTGCTTTTCTGCTAAATCATATTTTTTTTCTAACAAATAAAGAAGTCCTAACATTTCATAAGCTTCTTTATCCAAAGGTTCAATTTCAATTGCAATGTGAAGATGTTTTTCTGCTCTTCGAATTTTCCCAAGGCGCCTAAAAGCGTCCGCAATAGATACATGAATGGTCGCGCCGTCTGGATCGGCTTCTACTGCTTCTTGGAATTCCAAAATAGCCATAGCGTAATTCCCTTGATTTAAAAGGAATTCTCCCTCCATAAAATGTTGTAAGGCAATTTCAGATCTATTTTCTACCAAATCAAAATTTTGGCTTTGTGCAAAAATTATAGTAAAACTAAAAAGAAAAATTATTCTCATTTTATATCTTAATTTACACTTCATACTTCATTACCTGGTTACCACCCATTTTTTTGACTTTATACATTGCTTGATCCGCATAGCTGATAATTTCTTGAGCGATATTTGATTGTTTTGGATATTCACTCATTCCGCAACTGATTGTCATTTTCACATCATTATTATCAACCGAGAATGGAAATTCTGAAATGTTTTTAACAATTCTATCTGCAACAGGCAAAGCTTTTTTCATATTCGTATTCACAAGTACTATGATAAATTCTTCCCCTCCATAACGAGCAACAACATCAATTAACCTAACATTATCTTTTAAGATTTTTGCCACGGTTTTAATGACATAATCTCCATAAGGATGCCCCAATGTATCATTGATTCGTTTGAATTTATCTAAATCGAGCATGAGGACAACCAAATCATGCTTAAATCGTTTTGCACGGTTTATTTCTTCATCAATACGATCTTTAAACGTTTTATGATTTAAAAGTCCCGTTAAACCATCCTGAGTTGCATTGAGATATATTTTTTTATATTCCTGTTGCCACTTCAAAACCGTCTCTAAAATATTCATAAATGTTTTCAATGATTGTATTTCAATCTGATTGATAGGCTTGCCCGATTTTCTTTCAAGAATAACAGATACCCATTTTTGTCCGCTAATATCAATTAAAAATCCTCCAATCGAATGGGATATTTTTTCCCCATTCTGATCACTGTTTCGTATAAAATCGGGATAAGAGTCACGTAATAAAGCATCATCAATGATTCCATTATGCGTAATGGGAAGTCCTAAGATCGAATTTTTCAGATCAAATGACATGCCAATCTCAAAGGATGAATCCTCTTCTTTCATAAAATCTATTATCCCCTCGTGGCTAGAAGTTTTCTCCGATGAAATAATGATTTGGTCTAATGGGATAAAAAATTGAATCAACGCAGAGAATTTTTGATAAATATGCTTTGCATCATCCTTGAAATCTAAGTCTGCAATAAAAGATAGAATTTTTTCTTTTTTACGATTACTTGATACTTGAAGGTCAAGGTTGTCCAAATTTTCTAAATTTTTGGACAAAATCTCTGATAACTGAGATACAATCTGAGATGAATGATGATCTAGTTGATTGAAATGATCGATGTAAAGAAGGAAAAGTCCAATTGGATTCTCATTGTATCGAATCGATTTAGCAATGATGCACTCACTTCCTCTCCAAGGTTTGTCTCCAAAAATATCATTCCATTCTTTTCCAAAATCTTTTTGATAAAATGTTTGAGATTCCATCCCCATTAAAACTTGATTTACAATAGAATTCTCAACAGAAATATCTTTTGAAAAATACGAATCAGAATTACCCTGCATAATTAGCTTATTATTTTGTCCTTCAAATAAATAAATACCAGGCTTAAAATTACTATTAACAGAATTTACAATTTCAAAAACCAATGATTGAATTTCATTAAACAAAAAATCAACTGGCACTTGAGGGGCTTCACTAAAACTTGTGGTTTCCAAAAGATAATCGTCAAGTTCATCTTTTGACTCTGATGTATGTAACGTTGTAAAATAAAAATAAAGTAACCAAGCCATGCCAATAAAGACAAGAAGACGTAAAATAAAACCAAATGGAAAGGCTAATGATGGAAATAATACAAGTATCAAAGCTGCAAAACAGCTTAGACTGTAGATGATGCCTGTTTCCGTTCTTCTTTTCATATCTTCCCCAAAAATAAAATCCCCGTCTATAAAATTACTTTATAAACAGGGATTTTAAAATAAGAAAAGGGGTGAAATTTAATCGTTCACAAATCGCATTTTTTTGGAATAATCTTTCTTCTTTTTCTCATCTTTTTCATAGTCCGTTGTATCAGACTCAGCAAGATCAGTTCTGTTTAATTCCAATAAAGGCATGGTTTCATTTTGTGGTTTTACCGGCATGGAAGATTCATCGGCAAAAGCTTTTCTCGGCAGTGCCGTCTTAGATTCTCCTGGTTGGAATATTTCAATACTCACAAAAATGAATGCAAACATCAACCCTGCCATTACGGAAGCATAAAGCGGTGTAAATCTAAAATATGATTTTTGGATAGGAGCAACTTTTTTCATTCGTTCTACGCTTAATCGCTTATTCAAATTTTTCATGAATGCTGGCGATGTGGATTGCTTTGGCAAGGAAGAAAGTGTATCTTTCGCTTTTTGAATGTTTTCCACCAAAAGTTTTGCTTCAGAATGAGATTTTAAATAGGATTCAAAATCTTTTCTTTGGGCAAGGTTTAACGTATTTTCTAGATAATCTGAAATCAGATCTTCAAATTGATAACGGTCCATCTTATAATATTCACTCCTTTATGATCTTAATTCTTGTAATTCGGATTGCAATTGAATTCTCGCACGATTAATTCGTGATTTTACTGTGCCTAAAGGCACCCCAACGATTTCACTTATTTCATCATAAGATAACTCTTGCACATCTCTTAGTATGACAACAGTTTTAAAATGTTCCGGTAATTCTTGGATTGCATTATGAATCATTTTGTTAGCAAATTCATCTTGAACTGCTTGCCCTGTTTCTGGCTGAATAGCTGGGAATTCCATTTGTTTTTCTTCTCTACTCATGTGACTAAATTGGGTCACTTTCTTCCGCTTTCGTTTCCGTAATTCTGTTAAGGCCAAATTTTTAGCAATCGTATAGAGCCATGTAGAAAATTTAGCAATTTCTTTATAGTAATCTTTCTTGATATACAATTTGATCATTGTATCCTGAACAACATCTTCAGAAAGTTCGTAATCTCCCAAATATTGAAATACAAAATGAAGCAATCGATCTTTATAGCGCCTTACAAGTTCTATATAAGCATTCTCATCCCCTTTTTGAAAACGACCAATTAATTCTTCATCTGTAATAATGAATTTTGCTTTCTCTTCAACTGAATGCATGGTATATAAAGTGGATGAGTTCTGACTCATCAGAGAGGGTTGACGTTTTCTGTTTTCGTTCAATTTTTTCAAGTGACCTTAATAATTCTATGATTTTTTTCTCGGAATATCCTTTTGCATACTGAGGTAAATCTCTTTTGATTGAAGGTGATAATGGTATATAACCTGTAGATTTTTGGAAAGTTCCACCATTTCTTTTTACAAATAATAATTCCTGAAAAAGGCTGGTTAACGGATACATCAAAGAAATCATGGTTTCATTTTGTGATATG
This sequence comes from Fidelibacterota bacterium, assembly GCA_018671775.1. GTDB lineage: Bacteria > Fidelibacterota > Marinisomatia > Marinisomatales > UBA1611 > JABHGY01. The sequence goes on along the minus strand of JABHGY010000155.1, from coordinate 7,648 downwards.
ATTGTTTTTCCAATCTTAATTGTTTTATTAAAGTTTTTCATCCCGAGAGCAGATAAAAATTCCCATTGTGCATGTTCTCGTTTCCAACCAGAAAATTGTTGTAAATGTTCCATTTCAATCGTTTTACCCTCGCCAGCCCATAAACATATTTTATCAATTTCGCTAGATAAGTGCCCCAATGAATCTCCAGCCGAATCCGCTAAAGCCTCCACCACCATTGTGTTCGCAGGATTTCCATTTTCTCTGAAAAAATAGCGAACCCATTGTTTCATTTTTCCTTGATATGGCGTTTGCGTATTGATTCCATCAACAATTTTTGAAACTTGCTTAAACACAGATGCTTTTGTGGAAAAATCATCGTTTACGATAATCAAACAATGGTTAATCAATGGATTTTTGCAGTAATCAATAAATTCTTTCAAAATCGATTTTTTAAGTTGGCTTGCGTTTCGTAAAATAAAAAATTCTTTAGAAACAAATAAATCTGTTGACGTCAATCTACTCATAATGGTTTTACCACCCATTTCATCGGGGAGCATCACCACTTTTGAAGAATGTTCATCCACGAAGAATTGTTTCATGGCCCTCTCAATAAATAAATTTTGAAGATAAAAGTCACCTCCTTGTAAATAATACAAAGGTTTTACGCCTTTCTCCAGATTACTAAGTGCTGATTTAATTTCTATTGTCACTTTTTTTCTCGTAATAAATACTCACAAAAATAACGGATAAAAATGCAAATGTAAAACTCATCAATCGCTCGCTAATCATCAAAGATAAACCATGGATATTTGCCCAAATAATGGTCGATAAAGCCCCAACCAACAAGCCAGCAATAATCCCTTCTCTACGTGTCCGTTTCCACCATAAAGTTAATAAAAGTGCAGGTCCAAATGCTGCGCCTAAACCACTCCATGCATAAGATACCATTTCAAAAACCAAGTCCTTTGTTTGCCACGCCATAAGAAAAGCAATCAATCCAATGATAAGCGTAAAAATTCGGCTCCAAGATAATTTGGATAAGCCAGGAATTGTTTGAATGTTTTGTGCTAATAAATCCTCTGTTAAAACAGAAGTGCTAACCAATAATTGAGAATCAGCTGTGGACATCATGGCCGCAATAGCACCCGAAATAAAAATGCCAGCTAACCAAGCCGGTAGTAATGAACTTGCCATAATTGGCATTAATTTTTCTCTATCAGGAAGATCTTGCACTGAAAATATTTGCTCTCCATTGTAGACCAATAATCCTGTTTCCATCATGGCGCTTCCAAGCAGGCCAATAAACATGGCCCCAAAAAAAGCTGGGATGGCCCAAGTGATAGCAATTCGGCGACTTTTTTGAATGTTATCAGGCGAATCTATTGCCATAAACCGTGTAATCAAATGAGGTTGCCCCATATACCCTAAGCCCCAACTCAATCCGCCTATCATGCCAACAATGGCTGGAATACCCGTCTTTCCGCCCATTAATGTATCTATATGAGGCAAAGTGTATTCAGGCAATGAACTGAGTTTAATAAACCCTACAATCGGTAAAATAACCAGAGTAGAAATCATAATTATACCTTGAATTAAATCGGTCCAGGCTACGGCTAAAAAGCCACCCAACAATGTATAAAATATAATAATAACCGCACCTAAAATCATGCCTTCGATATGGGTTAATCCGAAAGTTACATTCAGGACTTTTCCCGCACCCGAAAATTGAGCCGCAACATAAAACACAAAAAAGAATGTAATGATGAGAGCGGACAAAAAACGAATGGTGCCTTTTTCGTCATTAAAGCGTTTTGACAATAGTTCTGGAAGGGCAATCGCATCATATTTTTCTGTCATGATTCTCAATGGTTTTGCAATCATCATCCAAGAAAATATGATTCCAGAAATACAGCCGATAACCGTCCATAATTCAAAATAACCTGCCATGAGTGCGGCACCAGGTAAACCGATAAGGAGCCAGGCAGATTCTCCAGAAGCTCTTTCAGAAAAAGCAATAACCCAAGGGCCTAAGCGATTTCCTCCGAGTGCAAAGTCTTTCATATCTTTCGTCAATTTGGAAGCATGAAATCCTACACCCAGAATGAGAACTAAATAAATTCCAAAAGCTACTGCAAGCATATTCATATCAAAAAAGTCCTGTAGCTATTCCAAGAATCAAACAATAAACACCAAACCAATAAAACTTCCCAGATTCAAGCCACTGTAATAGCCAACGCAAAGCAAATACCCCAACTACGAATGAACTGATTAGTCCGATTGCCATGACAGAATATGATAAGGTATCTTCACCAAATCCATCTAAAGCTTTGAGTAGCCCCGCACCTGCAATCACTGGAATCGCCATTAAGAATGAAAATCGTGCAGCTTCTTTCGCATCCTTACCTAACAATAATGCTGTGCTAATGGTAAAGCCAGATCGAGAAATTCCTGGCACAATTGCGATCGCTTGTGCGATACCAATTAGGAATCCTGTTCGTGCAGATATTTTATCCGGCTTTTGTCTGGCTAGTTTTGAGGATAAAAGAACAAATCCGGTTAAAATTAAAGCATAAGATACGCTTGTGGGATTTTCAAAAAGGGATTCAAAATAATCTTTCATTGTAAAACCAATCGCAACGGCTGGAAGTGTCGCCAATGCCAAAATGCTGACTTGCTTTTGCGTCTCTTTTTCAGCCATTCCTGTAATGATATTATAAATATCTTTCCAAAAGACGAATAGAATGCTTCCTAAGGTGCCCATATGAACAATAATTTCAAAAGTATTTCCTTTTATACTAATATCAAGCCAAGATTGGAATAGGACCAAATGCCCAGAACTACTGATAGGCAAAAATTCCGTAAGACCTTGAACAATGCCTAATATTAATGACTCCCAAATTGACATAATTTTCTTCCCTTATCGTTCTCTACTTTAAGATTTAATCTTGGTTTGATCCCAGCCAAAAAGTGCTAACATGCGTCCAGCTTTTTTCCCATCTCTTCGAAAAGAGAAAAATGAATCTTTATCACAAAATGTGCAGGATGGATCCACAAAAATATTATCAAAATGTATTTGGCTCCTTGCTAATTGCGCCATAGCAATCGCTAATAAATCAACCCTATACTTTCCTTTTTTCTCTGTTTTCATTATCGCAAAGGAAGAATCAAATTCTCCAAGTACATCCGAACTCACTTCGAAACAGCATGCTTTAATGGACGGACCTAAAACAACTCTGATGTTTTGAGGTTTACTGCCGTGCTCCATCATTCGTTGAATCGTTTTTGGGATGATTTCAGAAACCAATCCACGCCACCCAGCATGAGCCAAGGCGATTTCTTTCGTATGCAAATCGCAGAAAAAAACAGGAAAGCAATCCGCAACTTGAATAGATAAAATCACATCTTTATTTCTGCTTATAATTCCATCAGAATCAGAATAATTTCCCGGTGCATCACATTGAGTAATATGGGAAGAATGAATTTGATTTGGGATTGCCAAATAGCTAGGATTTAACCCAACTTTTTCTGCAAAATATATGCGATCATTTTTTATTCTATCGGAAATTGTATTCCGAGTAGAAAAAGTAGCTTTTAATCCTAAAATTGAAAAAAAATCAGAATAGGAAATCCATGGTTGAAGCATTAAAGAGTGGACTTTAATTTTTTGACAAGATATTTATTGAGGCTATCTCCTTCAGAAACAGCTCGAACTGCCAATGCTTTATGTAATTCAGGCCCCGTTCTTAAAATAAATTTTCCTGAATATTCCTTATTTGTTGCTGGAGGTAGCTTTTGTTTGTCTTGTTTATAAATGGCAATCCATTCATCTATTATCTTGCATAAGTCTTGATATACTTTTTCTTCATTATCACCATGGCAACAAGGGCCAATCCAGCCAGGGACCGAACCTACATAGCATTTATCCTCTTCAGACCAGGACACAATTTTTAAATATCTATCTCTTTCTTTCATCTTTGCTTTCTTTAATTTTGATTTTGACAAGTTTTTCTTGATAGGGCTTCACATCTGAATTTAAAGCTCCAGATATAGTAAGTATTGGACCATTTTTATGTTTAAAGTTTCGATGACTTCCCTTTCCTCCACGATTCACAAATTCTGCTTTTTTCAATTCCTTTATTAATTGCCTGATTTTTCTAGGCATAATTTATGATACTACTATGATACTATACAATATAAATAAAACAAAGCTATTGGTTTAACTTTGCTGGAATCGACTTTGGCGAAAATTCCTGATCAGAATATTTTATAATCTCAAAAGCCGTGTTCATATTTTGCTCATTTCCTCCAAATTTTAAACGACTGACTTTTCCTTGAAAAGAGCCCCTTCTTTTCATATTTTCGGTTAATGATTTTCGACTAGCGCGCAATTGCCTTCCCATAGAGATTAGGAATTCGCCATGATCTTGCCCTAATTGCATTAATTCTCTATCAAATTCTTCAGATTCTTCATAGATATCCCAAGAATTTTCATAAAATTTATTTGTGTAAACCAACATACCATTCAAATGAGGACCAATGGTTTCTTTCTTAATATCAGGATGAATCCACTCACTGTTTCCTATGACAGTGCAATTCAAGTTATAAATTGGGAATTGGGTGCCAACATATTTAAGATGATTCTCTTTGATGGGTAAATACAGAGCATCGATAGAGGATAAAACCACTTTTGAAGAATCACGTTTAGACATGGTTTTTTCTGGTTCGGGTTCTGGCATTTCAAAAAAATCTGAAACATCAACATCAAATAATGCATCAAGGCTGTCAATTTCTAAACTGGTACCAATTGAACCCATGTCACTGGAGTCCGGTTCAAGAAGCGTCCACGCTACTTTTCGTATGGATTTAAATTGAGGCGAAAGTTTTTCTGGGATGCCAGCATACCATTCTATGGCAACAGGTTCAATTCCCATTTGATTTAGCTCATCAATAAAATATTCGGTTTCTCGTCGAATTGCATTATCGTCGCTTGGAGAGAGTATGGCAATTTTTTGAAAATCTAAGTCCTCCACCAATTGATGTGCCATGGATCTTCCCCTATATTCATAATCTGTATTCAACTGAAAAACGACAGGTGAAATTTCTGACAAATGGGGAATGCGCGTATTGGGAAGCAAAATAGGTATTCCATCGCTAGACGTTGATGCTCCACACTTAGCGTTCTCATCAGAAAGTGGTCCTAAAATGCCATTGATTTTTTGTGTATTTCGAAGCAACCTAACCAAGGAAACCGTTTTCGCACAATCATTTTCATTATCAAAAATGAACAAGGATAGATTTGTCATTAATGGAATATCATTAAAGGCGTTGAATAATCCTGCTAAATAGGATTTTCCATCTAAATGATTGTCACCAGATAAAGGCAGAATGACACCGATATTTTTAAGTTTTTTATCCAGAGAATAATGACGATCTAATTGAAAGTAGAGGGAATGATAAATGCCAGGTAAATCTTCTAACCAAACCACATTTAGTGTAATCCGTGTATCATAACTATCGCCTCGTTTAAATGAGTCGTAGGCACGGGCTAAATTTAAAATAGCTCTAATATCCTTTCGCATTTCTCGAAATAACAGGGACTCCAAAGTTTCTGTTTTTATATCCTGTGCTATGCATTGAATCAATCGTTCATCAAGCGCATCAAGCACATGATTATCAGCTAAAACTCTTGCCTTAAGGTAAGTTTCAAAAGCCAAGGAATAGGACCCCTTTGCCACATAAATATTACCCACAGTTTGAAGCATTGATCTTCTATAAGGGCTCTCTGGATATAAGCTTAAATAGGCATTGGCTTCATCCATTGCCTGAGAAAGCTTGCCATCGTGATACAGAGATTTTATCCACATCATTTGAGCAGACGGATCGTCATAATCCATGACATCCGTTAAAATGGCGTGAAATTTTTCTTCTGCCAATAAAAATCGCTCCGACTCATAATGCTCAAGCGCATCTTGAAATTTTTGAGCATAGGTAAGAGAATCTTCGTAAATCTCTGCCCATAAGCTGGACATAATTACTGTAGAAATAATAAAAATTGTTGATGATGGCGATTTCATCATTTTGTCCTTGCTACTTCAATCTGTAAATAAATAAAGAAAGGGATACATGTGTTATTCCAATTCCCAGATAATATTTAAAATTTTATCTTCGAGCCTAAAGGTATAGCCTACGCTTAAATCATTATTATTGATATCATAATGGTCTCGAATTTTCGCCAATCTTTTTTCTGCTTCTTCAATACCATCCATTTTTTCAAATAACTTTAGCTCTTTTTCAAATGCAGACCAATCTTTCACATCAATGTTTTTCCCTAAACCTTTAATTTCTTTTGCTTTTTTTAGATAGTTTTTAAAACTGTCCGCATAATCTGGTCCCCAGGTTTTAGCTCCTTTTTGTTTTGCAAAAGTTCCATTGTCATTTTGAACTGTAATCAACTCAAAAATACAGGATACAAAAACGTAGTCGATAATGAACATTCTTGATGCGTCCATATGTTTTTGTGGGAAACCGCTATCCATCCAATTCTCTTCACCAAAAATGAAAACAATTTTTTTCATAATGGTTTTTAAGGTCTCAATTTTTCTAAAACTATCTTTATCTAAAATCATTCGGGATAGTTTTTGCTCAAATGTTAGTGTTGCGATAAGGCATTCCTTTCTCTCATCAACTGATTTTTAATCTTTTTCTTGAAAATAATTAAGAGATAATACTCAAGTAAAAGACTTTTGTCAATGAGAGTTCGTGAATATTTTAATTCAATTACTTTATATATTACCTTGGCGAGGGTTATGCGTAATTTTAAATTTCATCGTATTGTCAATAACACTTCTACCGAAATCTAGGATTATTGATAGAACCTGACATCTCTAATAAAAATCCATTCCCTTTTTTTCTTAGGGGTACATTTTCATTGAGAATCAAATCATTCAAAAATGATTTTACTTCAGGGGAAAGATTTGTCATATTGAATTTAAGTGAATTAATAAAAGGTTCTGACTCTAGATCTCGATTTATAGTTGCAGACATTTCTATCGTCCCTTTGCCAACGGGTAGGATAACGATTCCTTTTGCAGAAATTTTCCCATAAGAATCTAGAGACATATTCCCTGAAATTTTCTTCACAGTAACGGAACCTCTTCCTTCCGCAAAGTAATTAAACACTCTCCACTCTTCATCTTTTAAATTTCGTGTCATTTCTGATGAGGGCGTGGCCACCGCTTTCTGTAAATCAAATTCCCATGTAAAAACAGGCATGTTTTTTGGACCGTTTTGAGAAATATCTACCTCCCAATCATTTAAGGAATATGAAATATTTCCTATATCAAGCAAAAAACCTTCACGTCCATCTTGAACTTTAATTTGGATTCCACTCGCACTTGCAGAAGCGATGCTCCCCAATGTTTGAATCATTTCGTTATAATAATCATCTTCGAATTTAAATTTTATATTTTTGACGGTGCTTTTTAAGCGATCCACGTGAACACTTGCAGAAAATCCTCTTTCTTCAATTTCTATAGTAAAATCGCTCATGGAAGAAGTGCCATTTCCTATCTCCATCTTTACACCAAGATTAGATTGAGGATAAATAATGGATACAATAAGTAATTGAGCTAGTATTAGTATTGTTTTTTTCATTTTATTCTCCTTT
>JABHGY010000154.1 GCA_018671775.1 Fidelibacterota bacterium | reverse complement strand
GGTTTTATGAAAAATTTGGCTTTGAAATTATTGGAGAAACTTTTGATATTGAAAACATTGGCCCTCACAAAAAAGGGTTCTATAAAATAGAAAGAAAACAGTGAAAGAAATTAGAACACCAGAATTAAAATCTAAATTTGACAATGGCGATTCCTTTTTTGGCATGCCACAAGATTTTTGGACAATCAAGGGCTTAACGTGGGCAACGTTTTAGGCGGAATCCACGCCAGGGCTCTGGAGCTTGGCTCGGACGCTTCCTTCTATTGAAAATAAAAAAGGGCTAAATATTGTTTAGCCCTTTTTTATAATTACCAATAGCGGATTATTTTACTAAAACGACTTTTTGTGTTTCAGATCCAACGTTTGTGATAAATCGGATGAAATAAACACCAGAAGTAAGCGCTTGTCCAAAATTATCTTTCCCATCAAAGGTCATAGAATGCTTTCCCGCTTCAAGCGATTTTGCTTCATACACCCTTACAGCTTGCCCTACAATGTTTGTGATAACCACCCCTACACTTGTTTTCAAACTTAGGTCAAATTGCAAGGTTGTTGTTGGGTTGAATGGATTTGGATAAGCAGGATGAAGCTCCATTTTTGTTGGGAGAACGCCCTCACCAATAAGACTTAGCTCGGTATTTGCAGACCCAGGCGTTGGAGAAATAAAATCCCAATTACCCGATCCATCTGGTATCATTCCATAAGAAACGTCTGCGGTTTGTTCTCCAAACGTTAAAGTATCTACAACGCTTGTATCACCAGCAAAAAGAGCAAACAAACCAATCTGTTCTCCACTACCACCCAGTTTTTCTTCTACGTGAAGAACACCTTGCTCAGATTCTTTATCTGCCCAAAGAAGCAAAAATTCACCAGGAGCTAACATCGTTAAAGCAATATTACTTGTAGGAATTTGCCAAGATGTAGGATCGACCAAATCGTCTGTAATGTACATTCCGCCTATCTTAACTGTATTTACTCCAGTGTTGAACAATTCAATAAAATCGTCAAATTCTCCATTCTCGTCAGTACAACAGGAGTCGTTACTGGCTAAGAACTCATTAATCACGATTCCAGCTAGATTTTCAGGCGTCCAAGAATTAGAAACACCGGCAGTTGGATCTGGGAAAGAATTCCATACGGCTCCACCGTCAGCAATTCGCCCAGAACTTGTATCGGCAATTTGTTCACCAAACGTTAAAGAATCGACAAAAACAGTGTCAGCTCCCGAAATGTAAACCAGTCCAATCTGTTCTCCACTACCACCCAGTTTTTCTTCTACGTGAAGTGGTCCCTGCTCCGACTCTTTATCTGCCCAAAGGATAAGAAATCCACCGGGGGGAATCGTGGTGATTGCTGATGCAGTATCCGGGATTTGATGGGAAGCTGGATCTGCTAAATCATCGGTGAACCATAAGCCTCCAATGTCAACTGAATCAGTTCCTGGGTTATAGATTTCAACCCAATCATCAAAATCGCCATTTTCGTCTGCCCAATAGGCATCATTACTTGCCATGAACTCGTTGATATATAGCGTCGGTGCCTGGGCAAAAATCAGGACGGGCAACGCCATCATTGTTATTAGTATTCGTTTCATAACGAATCTCCTTTTTTTGTTAGTTAAATTCATAAATATAAAGTTTTTGTTCGGAGTCGCTTACTATATATATCCGATTTTCATTAAAGTTATAAGCAACACCCTCCGCTTTTTCAAAATCGAGGGAATATGTATTTATTACACCCGTAAGCGCCCCCCATTCAATTAATTGTTTAGATTCATCGCTTACGATAAAATAATTTCCATTAATCTCATTTAAGCAAATACCTGAATAATCCTGGGCAAAACCCAATTCGAGTTCGAGCGTTTTAATAAGTGTAGAGTTAAGCTCAAGAAACGCACCCGGGTCTTTTTCGTTTAATAAATTAATATGTCCGTTATTTGGGTTTATTACAATCCCCTCAAAGCCACTATTACTTCCATTGTTATTAAATAAAATAGGTTTTCGAGACAATATATTACCAAATGTATCTAAGTGAACAATTTCTAATAAAGATTCTTCTGCAACCCAAAGCGTATTATCTCGCGTATCATAAGTAATTCCCTCTAAGTCATACCCAGAATAAGAAAGCGTCTTTTGTATATTTCCTAAAAGATCAAGTTTGTATACAGAGTTATCTGGTGGATCACTTACAACATATAACGCAGACCCGTTACTATTAAGCGTAAGCCCAGATGGTTCAGGAACTTCTAGGCTTACGCTTTCAATTAATACAAGTGTTGATTTAGGATCAATAATAGGCGATTCATCTAAACTGCATGCAGAAAAAATAAACCCATATAATATGAACCAAATCAGTTTCATTTTTTAGTTATTAGATGCGCCCGGAGTTGGATCTAAGAATGTTGTCCAAGTATCTGCGCCATCTGTTGTGCGCCCCATAGACACATCTGCTTCTTGTGCGTCAAAGGTATATGAATCAATAACAGTCAACATATCAGTGTCAATCAGCACAACTGATTCGCCACCACTTGAAAGTTTAGTGTTAATATGTAAAACCCCCTGTTCTGGTTCTTTGTCACACCAGAGAATTAAATAACTACCCGCTGGAATAGTTGTTAAATCAGCATTTGTGGTTGGAATTTGATTTGGTTCAGTATCTTCAGGATTATCTGTAAAATACATACCACCAACATCAATTGCTTCAGATGTTCCGTTATACAGCTCTACCCAATCATCAAAACCGCCCTCTTCATCTGAAATACTCGCATCATTACTTGCGAGGAATTCATTAATAACAAGAACCCCTTCCTCGGTTGGAGGAACTTCTATTATTTCATCTTCACCAAGATCACACCCTGCAAAAGCAAGGAGCAAGACAGATAATAGACCGGTTAAAAATTTAGTTAGTTTCATTTTTGTTTCCTTTTTTGTTGTTAATTAGAAAAAGACCAGTGTTCTAAACTGGACATAAGAGAAATCATAATCTCCGGGGACCCCGCCGCCTGTGGCGTTTGTTGAATTGTCAACAATGGCATAATTCAAATAAAATCGAATATTAGGATTAACATACCAATTAAGACCTAGAGTAATATTATTTGCTTTTCCTCCATAAATTATGGCTTTTTCATCCGATAAGTTAAGATGGCTAAATCGAGCTAAAAGTTCGAAAGCGCCCCATTTTTTATTATTAGGTAATACTTGACCAAACTCACCTTCGCTTACGACCCACGGTCTAGTCTCACCAGTAACAAACCAACTAATAAAACCATATCCCCCTACAAAGGAAGCATCAGAATAGCCTTCTTCTCGCGTTAAAGAGGTTTGCATAACTTCACCCTGAAGCGACAGACTTTTTAATCTCAAAGCCCCCTCTAAACCAGTTTGAGTAATAGTATTTACTTTAAATATATTATCTGTGTCTACTATTTCAATATCCCCAATTTTAGTTTCAGGTTCAGCATTAAAATCAATAACACCTTTATCATCATTAGGGGCATGTTGAGCAAAGGCGCCACCTAGATGAATCAATAAACCTTCTTTCATTATGGGAGCAACAACGAAACGCGCAGCAAAGCCATTGCCTGTTTCCTCGGTATTTTGATTTTTATCATCATCCATTCCTTGCGCAAACAGCGCACCACTAAAATGCCACTTATTTCCCCACTGTGTATATCCGACAGATGTTCTTCTACCTAGCTTAAAGGCCAATGCATTATAAGCCCTCTCTGGAAAAGAAATGATGCGAGAACTTGTTAATATTTCTAATCCAAATGGAACTTTATAATGCCCTAATTTAAACATAGCATTATCCCATTTATTATAACTTAACCACATATCTTTTATTTCTACTGCATATTCGGCAATATCCATATCCCATTCAGCATTCCAGTCGCCCCAAAGCTGTGTTTTGGCGGCAAAACGAGCTTTACGCAAATGAGTGCCGTTGCTCAATTTTTCTGCAGTATCATCCATAAAATATGCACCATCAATATACATTCTAATATCAAAACGTAATTTGAATTGCCCATCTGATGATTTTAAAATAAATTTTCCATTCTCAGTCCATCCAGAAGAATCAGACAATGATGCCTGCCCCATGACTAGACCAATAAATAGGAATGAAAATAATATTGTTTTTTTCATATTTTTCATTTGCTCCCTTTTTTTGTTTTTAATAACAAGGCTTAAACATCC
>JABHGY010000026.1 GCA_018671775.1 Fidelibacterota bacterium | reverse complement strand
TTGGCTTATGCTTTAGCGGAGAAATATGAATCTATGGGTGATATGCTATCTGCGAAAAAAATGATTCAAACTATTTTGGATGAAAAAATCGATTCGCTTGGAATGGCTCAATTTAAAAGCATACTATATGAGGCAAGAGTAAACAAAGATGCTTCTATTCTCATTGCGTTTGCAGATCAAAATCCTGAATATTCTCAATGGAATGCAGCTCTTTCCAATGCGAAAAATATTGTGAGACAGGCTGGAGATAATCCACAATTGGAAGCGGATTTATTTTTGCGATTGATACAAAAAGTAGAAAATCCCCGTCCGGATGATTTGAATGCGTTTGCCTGGCGTATGACAGAATTAGGAAAGAACCTTGATCTTGCTTTAGCAAAAATTTCTTTGGCGATTAATTTGGAAACTGACATAGAAAAAAGAGTAATGGAAATGGATACCAAAGCGGAAGTTCTGTGGAAATTAGGTCGAGTCGAAGACGCTATAGTCGAAATTCAAAAATGTATCAAAGCTAAACCTGACGATTCCTACTATCAGGCGCAATTAGCAAAGTTTAAAAAGTAAAAAGTGTGCCTATCATTTAAGGGACTTTTTAGTTCAATAAAAAATTAGATTTGTTATTCCGTGCGAATACACGGAATCGATATTTTGATTTATCAATGGAAAAAGTGGATACCGGATAATTCTTTCAGAATTTATGGTATGACAATTATTTGATTAACATTACAATTACATTCGATAGACTGGTGCGAGCGTATCTGGTGCGGGATGATTATTGACAGTCTTTAACGCTGTAATCAGAATTTTCCGAGTCTCTGTTGGTTTGATAATTCCATCATCCCAAAGTCGAGCACTGGCGTAATAAGGATGTCCTTCTTCTTCATATTTTTTTAAGATGGGTTCCTTCAATTCTTTTAAGGCTTCATCAGAAATTGTCTTCCCTTGTGATTTTAATTGTTCTTGCTTGACGGTCGCTAAAACATTAGCTGCTTGTTCGCCACCCATCACGGAAATTCGAGCATTGGGCCACATCCAAAGAAATCGCGGCTGATAGGCTCTGCCAGCCATGGCATAATTCCCCGCACCAAAACTGCCACCAATTATAATGGTTAATTTCGGCACATTTGCAGAGGCAACAGCTTGGACCATTTTTGCTCCATTTTTTGCAATGCCACCTGCTTCTGCTTTTTTTCCCACCATGAATCCAGTGATATTTTGTAAAAAAAGAAGAGGGATTTTGCGTTGGGAACACAATTCTACAAAATGCGCTCCTTTTAAAGCGGTTTCACTAATGAGCACACCATTATTGGCAACAATACCAACGGAGTAGCCTCCAATTTTTGCAAAGCCCGTTACAAGTGTTTTGCCATAATCGGCTTTAAATTCTTCAAATTCCGAAGCATCAACCAAACGAGCGATAATATCTTTTACATTAAACGTGGTGCGATGACTTTGGGTCAATATACCTAATATTTCATCTGCGTTGTAAAGAGGTTCTTCAAATGAATTTGAATCCAAATTCGCTTTACTTTGAAAATGATCTATAATCCCACGAATTTTCCCTAAAGCTTCTTTGTCATTTTCAGCAAAATGATCTGCAACGCCCGAAATGCGAGTATGAAGTTTTGCTCCGCCCAATTCTTCCGCTGTAGCTGTTTCTCCAATGGCTGCTTTCACGAGAGGAGGTCCACCTAAAAATATGGTGCCTGTTCCATTTACGATAATGGCTTCATCGCTCATAGCAGGGACATAAGCACCCCCCGCAGTGCAAGAACCCATCACAGACGCAATTTGTGGGATTTTTGCCGCACTCATTCGGGCTTGATTATAAAATATTCGTCCAAAATGATCGCGATCAGGAAAAACTTCATCCTGTTTTGGTAAAAATGCACCGCCACTATCTACGAGATAAATGCAAGGTAAATGGTTCTCCATTGCGATTTCTTGGGCACGTAAATGCTTTTTAACCGTCATAGGATAATAGGTTCCACCTTTGACCGTGGCATCATTTGCCACGACCATGCACAAATGTCCGTGAATAGAAATAATGCCCGTGATGAGTCCTGCGGATGGCACATCATCTTTATAGAGATTAAATGCGGCTAAAGGGGAGAGTTCCAGAAAATCCGACCCTGAATCCATTAAAGATTTAATTCGGTCTCTCGCGGTCATTTTACCCTTATCTTGATGCTTCTTGACTCGATGTGCTGGTCCCATTTGTTTGATTTTTACAATGATATCATCTAAAGATTTAGTTAAAGCTTTATGATGTTTATAATTGGATTGAAATTTATCCGAAGATGAATCGATTCGTGTTTCGATTTTAGCCATGGTTTACAATATCCTTTTTCAAAATTGATTGAATAAATTGTGCTGCTAATTCTAATTTTTCTCTATGAACTCCAGTCTCTAATTTAAGGGATTCACATAAATCTAAAATGGATTCAGTTGCAATATTCCCTGATGCACCTGGCGCATAAGGGCAGCCTCCAATTCCTCCTGCGGATGCATCAAAAGTGGTGAAACCCATTTCTATAGCTTTTTTGATATTATTTTTTGCGTAGCCATACGTATCATGAAAGTGAAGAGCGAAATGAGAGACATCAAATCGTTTGAGAATCTCAATAAGATAACGCTCTACTTCAGATTCGCTTGCTTTTCCTATGGTCTCTCCCAAAGAAATTTCTTGAATGCCCAATGACAGTAATTTTTCGATAATCGGGAAGAGCAAGGTAACATCCATTTTACTTTCATAAGGACAGTGCCAAACGGTGGAAATATATCCACGAACACGTAAAGATTTTTGCTCAAAAATATGACGCATATTTTTGATTTTCTGTAAACTTTCATCGACAGAGCAATTGGTATTTTTTTGAGAGAAAGATTCACTCACTGTGGTAAATACAGCTACCGATTGGTATTGAGCATCAATAGCAGATTGAAGCCCAAATAGATTTGGAACTAAAGCTGTGTATTGACTGCTTTCATTTTGGGTAATTTTAGCTGATACTTCTTTTGCATCTACAAGTTGGGGAATCCACTTGGGTGAAACGAAACTCGTAACTTCAATTTCGGGTAAATTTGCTTCTGATAATAAATTGATAAATCTGATTTTATCTTCTGTCGAAATGATTTTAGAAACACTTTGTAAACCATCACGCGGTCCGACTTCAACAATTTTTATTTTCGGAGTTTGTGGAGACAAATTATTCCTTAATCCACTTAGGTTTTCTTCTTTCTAAAAATGCGGACAACCCTTCTTGACCTTCCTTTGTGGCACGAATATCTGAAATCACATCTTTTGCGTCTAACGTATCCATATTTTGAAGATAGTTTTTGAATGTGGCTTGGGCTTGGGGACTTCCTTTTTTTAGTTGTTTAAGTATCTCCTCTAAGGTTTTTTCTACTTCATTTTCGGGAATGGCATATTGAACCAATCCAATTTTTTCCGCATGTTTTCCATCAAATCGTTCACCGGAAATGCCTAAAGCGCGAAAGGTAGAAAGTCCAATTTTTTCAATGGTATAAGGACCAATTACAGCAGGAATAATTCCAATCAAAACTTCACTGAGAGCAAAGATTGTATTTTCTTCTGCAATCACAATATCGCATACATTACACAGACCAAATCCACCGCCAAAAGCGTGTCCATGAACGACAGCGACCACTGGTTTTGAGCAGGTATTCACAGCTTCATACATATCCGCCAAGTATTGGGAGTCAGATTGATTTTTATCAGCGGAATCACGTCCAGCATCTTTCATGTGTTTAATATCGGCGCCAGCACAGAACGATTTTCCTTTCCCACGCAGGACAACAATTCGCACATCATCTTGACTCGATAAGCGATGAAAACAATCCCTCAGTTCTTTTAAGATTGGAAGATTCATTGCATTTCGAAGTTCGGGGCGATTGAGTGAGACATGTGCAATATCGTTGTTTATCTCAAGTGTAATGAAATCATAATTCATAAGAAATATCCTGTTTGAAGTTCAAATACATCTTTAAATTTACTTTTAAATTTAAAGAATCGCTCAAATAAAAAAGGCTCGGAAAACCGAGCCTTTAAAGTGGGAAATTTCTTAGGAAGAATGCTAGAAATAATATTTTCTATTATCAATTATTTCGGCGTTATTTTTTAATTCCCCTAGCCAAGCTTGAAAAAATTGATTCTGTTTTCGTGTTAGCAAATCAGTAAATAGTTTATCTTTTTGGATCACAAAGCTTGCGGAATCAAAGTCGCTTACTTCCAACAATTCAATGATTGCGTAGCCACGTTGAGTTTCGATAGGTCCAATGATATCTCCAGGTGTTGCTTGCAATAAAGCACCCGTCACATAATTACTTCGTCCGATTGAGGTAAAGCCATTGTCCAAAGTGTTAGTTTCCTTATTGACTTTATCGAACTCTTTTTGGTTCTTCATCATGTTTGCAAAAGATTTATTCGTGGTCGCTTCTATGAGAATTTCACCAGCCTTAGATTTCGCCAATTCGTTCTCTTTTTGCGTGGATAATATGCGTGTGATATTAGCTTCCACTTCAGATAGGGGCGCAACGCCTGCTTTTATGACAGAATCTGCAATGACTACAGCAAAATGCCGATCCGTTTCATAAACGGATGAAACCGTATGGATAGGATTATCAAAAGCAAATCTAACGGCAGAACGAAGAGAGCCAATCTGAGGCAAAAAAGAGGCGTCTTCTTTAATATTATCAGCACGAATGGGTGCTACTTGATGTGAATCAACGGCCACATCAAAACCCTCATCTTGTGCATCATAAGTAAAAAGGGTAGAAGCTTGTTTGAGCTTGTCTAAGGTCATAGCGCTGACTTCATACTTTAAGAGAATATGGGCTGCATTGACTTTATCTTTTCCATCTTCTGTTTTTTTGTCTTTTACCCAAATAATGTGGTACCCAAATCGAGATTCAACTGGACCAACAATAGAGCCTTTTTTTGCTAAAAAAGCGGCTTCTTCAAATGGCTTTACCATACGCCCTTTTTCGAACCATCCCAAATCACCACCCTTATTTTGACTTCCTGGATCTTGTGAAAATTCATTTGCCAATTCAGAAAAATCATTGCCACTATTTGCTTTTGCATAAACTGTTTTTGCCATTTCAAACAATCTCAATGAATCTTCTTTTGAGGCATCTTTTGCCCATGAAACCAAACGCAGATTTCGGAGCTGGCCTCTTTCAAAGTCCGATGAATTTTCTTTGTAATAATTTTCAATTTCATTTGGACTTGGTTTTTCTGCCAATTTTGAAACAGCTTGATTCGTTACATGAACACCGTTTATGGTGTAGTTTACATTTTTATGTGCAAATTCATCTTTCACATCTTCTGCTGTTGCAACAACAGAAGCGGTTAAGTATTGTTGTAATTTATAGTTGGGGAGATAATTATTTTTCATAAATGATTCAATCGGCGCCCACTCGTTCCCTTGCGGATTTTGAATCGCTTCTTGATATTTGCCATAGTCGAAGACACCATCCGTCATAAAACTTGGATTATTTTGCAAAAAGGGTGGAGGATTGTTCTGCAAGTGAAAGACCACTTCTTTGTCACTTGCAGTAAGGTTTAATTTTTCCACCTCTTGTGCCACAAGAATTTCACGAATGAGATTATCCCAGGCTTGCGCCCTCGCTTGTTCAATATGTCTGTCTGTAATTTGTTGTCCACTGTTGCGGATATTGTCCAAATTTTGGCTTACCAATTGATTAAAGTATTGAGGGGAAACATCTTGATCATTGACTCGTGCAATGACCTTAGTGGGATCAGCACGATTAAATAGTTGGTCGATGATATCCGCACCGCCCACAAGTCCACCCACAGTCATACTGAGGATAAAAAGTGCTAACACTGCCCATAAAACTGCATGCATTTTATTTCGCATGGTCGTCATTACTGCCATAATATTTGTCCTTTAAAAAAGTTATTTGATTGATAAAATGGACGGGAATTTAGGGAATGAAGTTTGATGAAACAATCCTTAGACTATTGTATTTTCAGCTAATGAAAAATAATAATATCTATATCTCAGAAGTAATGAAACATGGTAGGCCTAATGTTTTAAAGTATCATGAATGCACTTTATCATCTTTAAAAGCGAATGAATTACAAATACAAGTTCATTATTCTGGAATCAATTTTGCAGATATTTTGGGCAGAATGGGATTGTATCCATCAGCACCAAAACCACCTTACGTTCCTGGGTTTGAAATTTCAGGAAAAGTAATGGCGGCGGAAAACGATTCTCATTCTCATTGGATTGGAAAAAGTGTCATGGCAATGACACGATTCAATGGGTATTCATCCGTTCTCAATATACCAGAAAATCAAGTGTTCGAAATTGAGGAATCATTTTTAAAACAAGGTGCGGCTATCCCTGTTAACTATTTAACTGCTTATTTTATGATGACAAAGCAAGCCAACCTACAAAAAAATGAATGGATATTGATTCATGGAATCGGTGGTGGCGTGGGAATTGCTGCGCTTCAATTGGCGAAATTTTTAGGTGCTAACATTATTGGAACTGCCTCTAAGCAAAAGCATGAACGTTTGCAAGGAATGGGAATTGAGCATTTAATCGATTATCAAAGAGAAGATTTTTATGAACAAGTGATGAATATCACAGATGGAAAAGGTGCGGATGTAATTTTAGATTCGTTGGGAGGAAAAGCCTTGAAAAAAAGCTATGATTCATTAGGAGAGTTTGGTCGGCTCGTGACTTATGGCTTTTCTCAAGTGGCGTCAGGCAATAAAAAAAACTGGCTAAAAATTATTCCTGAATATTTAGGCATGCCCAAATTCAACCCAATGAAATTGATGATGGAAAACAAAGGCGTTTTTGGTTTCCATTTAGGTATGCTAAGCCAACGACAAGATTTGATTCAAGAGATTTCTCGCCACCTGATACAATGGCTTAGCGATGGAAGGATTTCACCTGTGGTCGATAAGGTCTTTCCCCTAAGTGAAGCAAAAGAAGCGCATCAATATATTGCGGATAGAAAAAATTTTGGAAAAATATTATTAAGCCCTATTTTTGATAATAGTAAGTAGTATGAACTTATATAATAATTAGATACGTAATAAAACTTAAAGAATAAGATTAGATATAATGAAGCGCATATATGTTATCGGATTATTATTTAACATTTGTTTTGGTCAGATAGAGCAAGCCTTGACTTTAGATGATATTTTTGATGGAAAATTTGAAACGGCTCATGTAAAAGTACAATGGATTCCTGGAACTGATTCCGCCATTTCTATAAAATATGATTCCACGTTAAAGACAAAACATATTCAAAAAATTGATATGCTTTCAGGCGATACGACAGAATGGATTCATGGTGAAAATTTAAGCTGGAATGGTGAAATCATATCAATATCGGGTGTCAGCTTTGACGCTAAAGCAGAACAAATGCTCATTAAATCAAATGTAATTGCCATTTGGCGTCATTCACGAACAGCACAATATTTTGTATATAATATAAGTAATAAATCCATAATCCAATTAACCGATGGTGAACAACTTTCAAACGTGAAATTTTCACCCGATGGGAAATGGCTTGCTTATTGTAAATCTGATAATAATTTATATGTAATGAACATAAATCGGCAAAGAGAAAAGCGACTCACACGAGATGGTTCTTTAACAATTCTCAATGGGAAATTGGGGTGGCTTTATGAGGAAGAATTTGGGCTTTATGATGGATTTGAATGGTCGCCTGACAGTAAGAGAATTGCTTTTTATAGAGAAGACCAATCCGAAGTGAAAAAGTATTCTCTCTTTAGTGACGATTCTCTTTATCCGCAAATAACAGAAATACATTACCCAAAAGCTGGAGAAACAAATCCATCGTTAAAAATTGGAATCATTAATCTTAAAGGCGGAATAAAATGGGTGCCTATCCAAGGAAATAATAAACTGTATTTGCCACGCATAGATTGGAGCCCAGCTGGAGATTTATATATCCAATCATTAAATCGATTGCAAAACCATCTGCTTCTTCGGAAATATGAGTTGCGAACACGAAAACTAATTACTATTTTGAGCGAAAATTCTGAAACTTGGGTGAATATTCATGGGAGTCCATATTTTTTGAAAGATGGATCATTTCTATGGCTTTCTTCTCGAAGTGGATATAAACATATATATCGAATTGCGAATCACAAAATGAAAGCGGTGATGAGCGGGAAATGGTCGGTTTCTTCTATTGGATTTATTGATGAAGATAATAACAATGTCTATTTTTCGGGAAAAAAAGATTCGCCATTAGAGCAGCATCTTTATGAAGTTCCGATTTTGGGAGGAAAAATTGTAAATATCACGCCAAAGAAAGGGTGGCATTCTGTCAGATTTTCGCCAAAGGGTAATTTTTTCGTTGATTCTTTTTCTTCCACCACTCAATTACCGAGCATTTCGCTTAAGGATAAAAAGGGAAATCAAATCCGTATTCTTAAAGAAACAAACATGATGCCATTTGTAAATCTTCCGTTAACGTCTCCAAAACTAACCCATTTTAGAAGTGATGATGGCGTCGAATTAGATGTGTCCGTTACGCTTCCTTGGGATTTTGATTCAACAAAAACATATCCCGTTCTCATTTATGGTTATGGGCTTCCTAATTCCCAAACGGTTACGAATAGATGGGGAGGATGGCGATATATGTATCATCAGCTTTTTGCTCAAAAAGGATACATTGTAGCATCGATTAATAATCGACAAGTGGGCGGATATGGACAGACATTTATGGATAATGGATATGAAGATTTAGGTGAATATCTTATTGAAGATCATATCAATCTTGTGAAGGCCTTAGGTAAAAACGATTGGGCGGATACATCTCGTGTTGGCATTTGGGGATGGAGTGGCGGTGGATATTTGGCGTCGTTAGCACTTACAAAAGGTGCTAAATATTTTGATGTAGGTATTGCAGTTGCGCCTGTCACGGATTGGAAATATTATGATTCAGCCTATACTGAACGATTTATGGGAATGCCGAGTGAAAATAAAAAAGGATATAAAAAAGCCTCCGTCATGACTTATGTGGACAGATTTAAAGGTAAATTGTTGCTCCTTCATGGAACAGGTGATGACAATGTTCATGTGCAAAATACGCACCAGCTTATTAATGTATTCATTAAAGAAGATAAGCATTTAGACACGCATCTTTACCCTGGAAAAAGTCATGGTATTTCTGGTGGTAATACGTCTAAGAATCTTTATAGAAAAATGTTATATTATTTCTTTGAAAATTTATAGAAAAGCGTGGAGCCAGACGGGATCGAACCGACGACCTTCCCGAAATCCTTCGAGACGCTCTTTATTTTTGATTAATCAGGCATTCAATATATTTACGACTTTTTTTTGATTTAATTTCGCTTTCTCTTATCACTGCCTCACTTCGACTCTTAAATATTTCTGTAAATTTCAATTCCCACGGTACACCAGATTTTGTTGATAATTCATAGCCATTATTATGTTTGACCATTCGACTATTAATATCCTTCGTATGTCCAGTATAAAATCGCTTTCGTGATTTGCTGTATAATATATAGACAAAATATGTCATAATGTGGAGCCAGACGGGATCGAACCGACGACCTCTTGAATGCCATTCAAGCGCTCTCCCAACTGAGCTATGGCCCCATTTCCTAAGGAAACTTACATTGAAAAAAGTGATTATTAAAAATAGTTTATACAAATAATAGTTTATAAATTCACCGACTTTATGTGGTTCGATTGAATTGCAATAGAAAACCGGAATAATTTAGGGAGTTTACTTTTGGCTAAAAAAGAAAAAAAGAAAAAAGTTGTTGAAGAAAAAGCTGTAGGCAAAAAGCTTAGTAAAGCCCAAACAGCAGAACCTAAAAAAAAGAAAAAACGAGCAAGTAAAGTTTCCAGTGGGAGCATTAGTATGTATCTTGCTGAAATTGGTCAGTTTGAACCTTTGCCCCCAGAACGGGAAGTTGAGCTTGCAATTCGCATCCAAGATAATGATGAATTAGCCATGAAAGAGTTGGTGGAAGCCAATCTCCGATTTGTGGTATCTGTAGCTAAAAAATATCAAGGAAATGGATTATCGCTTGCTGATATAATCAATGAAGGAAATTTAGGGCTCATTAAAGCTGCGAAGCGGTTTGATCACACACGTGGATTTAAATTTATTTCATACGCAGTTTGGTGGATTCGTCAATCTATATTACAAGCTTTAGCCGAACAATCTCGATTAATTCGCCTTCCTTTAAATCGTGTTGGAACCATTACAAAAATCACACGTGCTGCAGAAAAATTAGAAGCTGAAATTGAACGTCAACCCAAAGGAGATGAAATTGGAACACAGTTGGAAATGGGTGGAGAAGAAGTCTATCAGGCTTTACAGTATTCCCGCCGCCACAGTTCATTGAATTCTCCTTTTCAAGAAGGTGAGAGTAGCTCCTTGCTTGATATTATCGAAGATACAGAGGAGGCGCCACCAGAAGCACAGATTATGAAAGAATCTATGACTGAAGAAGTATTATCTTCTTTAGATACTTTAGCAGATAGAGAGCGTTCTGTCTTAGAAATGTATTTTGGTATTAGCCGAGAAAGCGCAATGACTTTAAACGAAATTGGAGAAGAATTTGATTTAACACGTGAACGTGTTCGCCAAATAAAAGAAAAAGCTATTCAAAGATTGAGACATCGTTCTCGAAGTAAATCACTTCGAAGATATTTAGGATAATTAAAAAGGGAAGAAATTCCCTTTTTTGTTTTTTAGTATTGTTTCTAAAATAAATATGTTTTTTATATATTGAATTTCCCCATATTACAGTATAAAAAGATAGAGATATCCTGTATAATTTTGTAATTTTCCCTGTTCATTTCAAATGAAAATAAAATGCTTGAGATATCGTAACGTAGGTTAAATGGAGGAAGATATCATGAAAAGAGGACTCATCCTTATATTTGGTTGTATGGTTGCAAGCATTTATGCAGATAATTGTGTAAAATGCCATACTGACATCACACCCGGAATGGTAAAAGATTGGAAAATTTCCGCACATTATGAAGAAGATGTTTCTTGTGCAGACTGCCATGGTGAGGAACATCAAAATAATACTGATTTTGAAAAAGCTGGAATTCCCACACCTGAAACTTGTGCAGGATGTCATGAAGATCAAGTAAGCCAATATAAAAAAGGAAAACATTCGCTAGCTTGGGCTGCGCTAAAAGCAATGCCGACAACACACTTTAAGCCAATGGAATTAATTGATGGAGGAAAAGGTTGTGGTGGATGTCATAAAATAGGTATTAAATCAGAAGAAGATATCGCTCAATTAAAAGAGGATGGACATCATTTTGGTTCTGGTTCTTGTGATGCTTGCCATACACGCCATGCCTTTTCATTAAAAGAAGCACGTCAACCGCAGGCGTGTCAGACTTGTCATATGGGCTTTGATCATCCTCAGTGGGAAATGTATTCAACATCAAAACATGGCGTAAGAGCGCTTTTAAAACAAAATGGAGTGCTTCCAGAAGATACAGCAGCGCCTACTTGTCAAACGTGTCATATGAAAGATGGAAATCACGAAGTGAGAACGGCTTGGGGCTTTTTAGCTGTTCGCACCAATGGTTTAGAGCGTTATCCAGGTGAAAGCGATGAATGGTGGGCAAATCGTGTTACTATTCTTCAAGCTTTAGGTGTTTTAGACCCAGATGGAAACCCAACGCTTCGATTAGATGTAATAGCAGGAGCACAGGTCGCCAGATTGACAGCAGAAGGATTTGATAAAGAACGAAATAAAATGATTGAAATCTGCAGTGAGTGTCATTCCGAAAATTATGCACGTTCAGAGCTTGAAAAAGGTGATCAAATTATTAGACGTGGCGATGAATTATTAGCCGAAGCAATTCTAATCATTGCAGATTTGTATAAGGATGGCTTATTAGAAAAGCCTGAGCACTATACTTACGATTTTCCTGATTTGTTGGCATTCCATGATGCGCCTACACCTATTGAGCAAACGCTTTTCGTAATGCATCTGAAGCATCGCATGCGACTTTTTCAAGGTGCATTTCATAACAACCCTGATTATACACTTTGGTACGGTTGGAACGAAATGGTGATGGATTTGACTGAAATAAAACATGCGGCAAAAGAGATAAGGAAAGATGCTGAGCCAAATAATGGCGGTTTCTTTTCAAAAATATTTAAGTAAATCGTAAACCTATTACTATAATTTGTAAATTAGCGTGCCCCTTGAAGGAGGCGCGCTAATTCTTGATTAATAAAAGGGATAATTCAATGAAAATAATACAAATTATATTGTTAACATTCATGATTGGTGTCATATCTGGTCAAGATTATGTAGGCACGCATAAATGTAAAATGTGCCACAAAAAAGATAAAACAGGAAACCAATTTAAAATTTGGTCAAAAAGCCGTCATGCAAATGCATTTGAAACACTAAAAACTGATGAAGCCATCAAAATTGCAAAAGAAAAAGGGTTGGGAAATCCTTGGGAAGAAGAAAGCTGTGTTAAATGCCATGTTACAGGACTTGGAAAAGGTGGTTTTGAAATAAAAGATGCAAAATTTTGGACTCAAACAAAAGATAATGGGAAACCAACTAAAGCGGTAAAACGTATGGAAAACCTAAAGGGAATCGGTTGCGAAGTCTGTCATGGGCCAGGTAGTAAATATAAATCAAAAAAGAAAATGGTCGCTATTAATAAAGGAACAATGGATGGTAGTAAATTAGGCTTAATTGAGCCAACAGAAAAATTATGTATTCAATGTCATAATGAGGAGAGCCCCAGCTATAAATCTTTTAATTTTGAAGCATTTTATCTTAAAATAGCTCATCCAATAGCAACGCACTGATAGAGGATTTTAAATGAGTCAAACAAAAAGATCAGAAGTTAAAAAAGAGCGACGCTCTTTTTTAAATACCCTTTTAAAAACAGGACTCGTTGCTTGGGTTGCATCTGTGATTTATCCTGTTGCACGGTTTCTTATCCCGCCTAAAATGGCAAAATTAAATGTGAGCAGTATCGAAGTCGGTTTGATATCGGACTTTCCAAAATCATCCTCTAAAATTGTAAGATTTGGTCGAAAACCCATTATTGTTATTAGAAAAGAAAGTGGCGATTTTAAAGCATTGGAAGCAACATGTACTCATTTAGATTGCAATGTTCAATTCAAATCAGAGACTGAACAAATTTGGTGTGCTTGTCACAATGGACTTTATGATATTGAAGGAAAAAATATATCGGGGCCACCTCCGAAGCCATTGGCGCAATTCAAAGTAGATATTGCACGAGAAAAAATAATTGTTAGTCAAATGGATTTAAGTTAATATGAAAATATACGAATGGATAAATGAGCGAGTAGATATAAGCTCCATCAAAAAAATTGCATTAAAAAAACGCGTCCCCATTTTTTATGGAACCATTTGGTATTATTTGGGTGGTGTATCGTTGTTTCTATTTATGATTCAGGTATTTACAGGAATATTACTCGTTTTATATTATCAACCTGGCGCTGAAACAGCCTATGAAAGTGTAAAATTCATCATTTCACGCGTTGAATTCGGATGGCTTATTCGGGAAGTTCATAGTTGGAGCGCTAATTTATTTATCCTTTTCGTTTTCTTTCATATGTTTACGGTGTTCTTTGCAAAAGCATACAGGAAACCTCGAGAAATGACCTGGATAAGCGGTATGATTCTATTACTTCTAAGCTTAGGGTTTGGATTTTCAGGCTATTTATTACCATGGAATGAATTGGCGTATTTTGCGACAAAAGTGGGCTCTGATATTGCAGGCGCTATTCCTATAATTGGTGATTTCGCCTTACGATTACTACGATCTGGCGATGAGGTAAGCGGAGCAACACTTACACGCTTTTACGGAATCCATACGGCCTTATTACCAGGCATCTTTACGGTGATGCTGGGTTTGCATTTAATTCTTGTTCAAGTGCAAGGGATGAGTGTTCCACCTGAGATTGAAAAAATTCCGGAAAAAGAGAGAAAGTCAATTCCATTTTTCCCTGATTTTGCTTTACAAGATGCAATGGCATGGTTGATCGTTTTAAATATTATTGCACTTTTGGCCGTATTTTTCCCATGGGAATTGGGGCCAAAAGCGGATCCACTCGCTTCGGCTCCAGCGGGTATTAGACCTGAATGGTATTTTATGTTTATGTTCCAAACTTTGAAATATATTCCAGCACACGTCTTATTTATTGAAGGCGAATTATTTGGAATTTTACTGTTTTCAATTGGTGGATTTATTTGGTTTATGGTTCCTTTTTTGGATAAAAAAGCACACGAAGGCATTCGAACTCCATTTTGGACATGGTTCGGTATTCTCTTAATTATTTATATGATTGTGTTCACAGCCTGGGGGTATTTGACATGATAAAACGTTCGTATTGGCTATTGATAGGCCTTTTATTTTCCTTCTCAACGCTCATTGCTGATTCTACGCTTAAAAAAGATGCATGTGTAAGCTGTCATATTGAAGTAGATGAAGAGAATGACGACGAAGATAAAATTGTCTCATATTATAAGTCAGACTTACATGTAAAACTTGGATTTAGTTGTGCGGATTGTCACGGTGGTGATCCAGAGGCTTATGACGATGAAGATGAAGCTATGTGGGAAAATGATACTTTTATTGGTGTCATCGAAAAAGAAGAGCAACTGGAAGTTTGTGGAAAATGTCATAGTAATCCTGTGTTTATGCGTCAATATTCCACCGATATTAAAGTGGATCAAGTGACTCAATATCTAACAAGTGGACATGGTATCGCATTGGAAAATGGTAATGAAAATGTAGCCGTTTGCTCTAGTTGTCATGGCGTACATGGGATTCTTCCTGTAGATGATCCTCGTGCACCTGTTTACGCAAAGAACATTCCAAAGACCTGCTCAAAATGTCATAGCGATGAAACTGTAATGTTTGAGTCGGGACTCCCAACTAATCAATTTACAGAATATGAAATGTCTGTCCATGGAATGGCTTTATTGGATCGCGGTGATATTGGGGCTCCCGCGTGTAATGATTGCCACGGGAATCATGGTGCTTCACCTCCATATGTGAGTAATGTGGATCAAATATGTGGCACGTGTCATTCAAATAATAAAGATTTATTTCAAAAAAGTCATTTAAATGATATCTTTCTTTCGAAAGGATTGGGACAATGTGAAGCTTGCCACGGAAATCATGATATTGCTAAACCGACAGATGAATTTTTAAATTGGGCCGACGAATCAACTTGTAAGCCCTGCCACGAAGATTCTCATCCCGCAAAAGCATTGGCCTTATCTTTTTATCAAACTATTGATAGCCTTAAAACTGGCCTTGAGCATGCACGAAAAATGGTAGAAAAAGCGGAACATAAAGGAATGATTGTTTCAAATCTTCTATTTGATTTAGATGATGCAAAAAAGGCTTTAATTCACACGCGCACGAATATTCATTCATTTAATAAAGCATTTGTGGATACTGGCGCTGCGCCAGGGTTCCAATCTATCCAAGCTGCAATAATTGGAGCTAAGGAATCCTTAGAAGAAGTAGAATATCGAAAGAAGGGACTTTTTATCTTTTCATTGATTATCACTTTTTTTGTAATCGCCATTGGTTTTAAAATCAATGAATGGAAAAAGCAGAGAGAATCTGCAAGCAATTAAACTTCATTTTTTCTTAGAACTATGTTTGTTCTCAGCACAGGAATCATAAGCATATAAAATAGCCACACAGCTATAAGTCCAATAATACCAGAAATACCAAATAATGGCATTATCCATTTGGTTCCATTTGGAAATATGTCCATTAGTTTTGTTGGTAATAAGGTCGGAATAATCCGTGAAAATGCGGAAAAATTAATCAAAACAGCTAGCAGGGTAACTAGGTGAGGCTTGGTTAATTTCATTGCACCCGTCATGCCAGGAATCATTCGCAATGCCATTCCCATAATTAATGGTGTGGTGAATCCTACCAAATAAGCATGACGAATTCCGTCTCGACTTAATTCCGTGGGGAGATGGAAAAATAAAGCAAAATGTAGATATGCATCCAATACTGAGGCAAAAATGAGCCAAATGAAAGCAGATTTAATGAGCCACTCAAATCTGCCAAATTCTCCATAATCAGGAAAATATAGGCGAGGCGTTTTCTTGTGAGGTATTTTGGCTTTTTTTTGGGCTTCGACCCAAGTTGGTTTTGTTTTAAAAATCACATTTAACTGATAAACAAACCACATAATAATTATGTTTTTCATAAACCCTATTATATGATAGTAAGGAAGAAGAACGCTACCATTTTCATATAATTGAAAAGCGAGTTTCAATCCAAAATATAAAATGATATTGAAAGAATAGATTTGCGCAAATAAATGCGTATTCCAAAGTATTGCTGGCAGTCGCATGAATAATGGAATTGCCCTCAATCCAATGGCAAAACAAATAGGAATAATTATTAAAAATATAAATATATCGACGATAAATAAATGCCAATTGGGTAGGAGTATCGTTTGATTATTTGAAAATAAAAGATAAGAAAGTGTAGCGTGACCTATACCGTATATTAGCCATCCAATCATCATTAAAAAGAAAAAGATACGAATGTTACGCATGGGTTTTTCTTTATAGCTTTTCATGTGGCTTGCAATTTTGAAAATAGTCTTTAAATAAATGAAAATGCCTATTAAAACCATTAAACCAGACAAAGTAATGCCAATAGAAACAAAAGATGTAAATTGTTTTCCCCAAATATGAGGAAGTGTGCTATGAGAAATATATTTAAGAATTAGTCCGATTGTTATCATAATCCAAATTTGATGAACTTGTTTTGAAATATTTATTTTATAATGAGCTAATCTTGGTAAAAAATAAAGAGAAATACCCATGATAAAAAATCCTGTCCACCCAACAAGTTGAATATGACCATGTGATTGAACATAAGCATGAAATCCTTTTCCCAATGGATAATCAAAACCAATAAGAAAAGCAACATGAGCTCCGAGACTAAAGCCAGCAATCCCTGCTGTTAAAATGGCAGTATGGATAAATAAAGTAGGAAATTTTGGGTAAGTTTCTGAAGCCACATTCAATTGAAATTAATGATGAATATTTCTTAAAATTAAGAATGAAATTTTATTGAGAGTAGATTTAAAGATTAAAATATAAAACTGGCTAAGCAATTATGCTTGTGTCTCTGAAAGAAAAAGACTATTGATTCATAAGTTTTCTTTTCTCAATAACGCGATGGGCTAAATCCTCCAAATGCTCATCTCCAAGCATTTCACGAATTTGGGTTCGAATAGGCTTCCAGCGATGATGTAGGGGGCAGGGTGTAATATCACTACATTTATCTAAGCCAATCACGCACTGCTCCTCAGTTGGAGGCGGACCATCGACA
Organism: Fidelibacterota bacterium; assembly: GCA_018671775.1. Classification (GTDB taxonomy): domain Bacteria; phylum Fidelibacterota; class Marinisomatia; order Marinisomatales; family UBA1611; genus JABHGY01. The sequence continues at coordinate 6,893 of JABHGY010000026.1, read as the reverse complement.
GCATTTACAATTTGATTGAGAAATATTTCTTTTGGATTTCGTGCTAAATTTATTCCACCATTTCTACCACGTGTAGCCACCACTAATCTTTGCTTCACGAGTGTTTGAACAATTTTAGCCAAAAATTGATAGGGAATATCGTACGCTTTTGCGATATCACTAATCATGATTGGTTTATCTGGCTTGATTTCAGCAAGATAAATGAGTGCTTGTATGGCATATTCTGCAGATTTACTATATAGCATAAAGTTAAGCTCCGTTATGTCCTTAGTATTATGCGAATTTACCATAATGTTTATTCCGAATCAAAGAGTTTGATACAATATTATGGCACCAAACATAATTATTTTTTAATGTTACAAGACGAGGCCGAAGAAACTCTAATGATAGGATGGACCCAAATAGCAAAAAACCATTGTATACAACCTTCATTAGGGATTCACAAAGATTAAAGGTAAATATGGCCTTTTTCATTATCAATCCAACTTTTTCATTAGAGTCATCTCCAACCTACAAAATCATATTTCAAAAGTAAAATAAATCTATCAATAAGATTTCGCAACCTCAGTTTAGCTATAATATACTAAAGAAACAAGAAAATAGGATAAGATAATCATAAAATATACTTATTTGATAAAAATGATTTAGGTCTATTCGAAGCAAAAGTCTAATTTATCTTCAATTCAATAATGGAAAAACAATGAAAATCATAGTATGTGCACTTATCTTAATAAATTTAATATTTGCAGTAGATTTACCACCGGAGAATTTTACACCCGATCGCTCGTATGATGTGCAGCATTCAAGAATCGAAGTTGAAATTCATTTTGAAACAAAATCTATTTCTGGGGACGTTACACATACGATTCAAAAATTAGATTCAAAATTGAGCATCTTAATATTGGACGCGGACGATATGGATATTTCTATTGTTTCAGTGAAAAACAAACCGAAAGATTTTTACCAAGCTGATGGGAAAGTTTATATTACTTTAGATAATAATGATTGGACACATGAAATGTTGACGATAGCATTGAAATTTGATGCTTATCCCAAGTCAGGTCTCTATTTTATAAAACCTGATTCGGTTTATCCAAATAAACATCTGCAAGCGTGGACACAGGGCGAAGATCAAGATAATCATCACTGGGTTCCATTATACGATTATCCAAATGATAAAGCCACTTTTGAATGTATTATTACAGTGCCTGACTCTTTAATTGCTATTTCAAATGGTGAACTCATATCTGAAACAAATAATTCAAATGGCACAAAAACGTTTCATTGGCGAGAAAATTATCCCATGGTCAGTTATCTTATTTCATTTGTTGTTGGGAATTATGAAAAAGTTGAAGATAATTTTGAAGATTTGCCTGTATCCTATTGGGTTTATCCAGAAAACAAACATGAAGCCATGCGATCATTTGGAAAAACGCCAGATATGATATCTTTTTTCAATGAGAAAACGGGCGTGGATTATCCTTATGAGAAATATGATCAAGTTATTATCGAAGATTTTATGTTTGGCGGTATGGAAAATATAACACTTACCCATAATACAGATCGCACCATGTATGATAAAAATGCCAGCCCAGATGTGAGCAGTGATGGTTTAGTTGCACATGAATTGGCGCATCAATGGTATGGAGATTTGTTAACAACGCGAAATTGGGAAAATATTTGGCTAAATGAAGGATTTGCCACATTCTTTTCTAGAGAATATCGTCGAAAGGATTTAGGCGATGATGAAGCTGACTACATTCGTTTTGGAGAGATGAAGGCTTATTTAGCCAATGACAAATGGAACCGACGACCAACAGTTTATCATCGATATTATGCCAGTATGGATTTATTTGATTCCCATGTATATGCCAAAGGTGCTTTAATCTTAAGTATGATTGAAAATGTCTTAGGTGAGGAATTATTTTGGAAAGCGATTCAAAAATATACAAGCGACAATAAATATAGAAATGTTGAAACATCAGATTTTAAGAAGGCAATCGAAGAGACAACAGGAAAAAATCTTAATTGGTTTTTTGACGAATGGGTTTATAAAGCAGGATATCCAGAATTTGAAATTTCATGGACATATTCTAATCGAACCAAAATGGTTTCTCTCGAGATCAAACAAATCCAAGAATTAAAAAATAATTCCCTTTTTAAAATGCCTGTGACCATTATGATTGATAATGAAGATATTGTTAGAGAGGAAATTTGGATTGAAGGAACAGAAACAAAAATTCAAATTCCATCAGAAAAAAGGCCTCGCATGGTTCTTTTTGATGAAGGACAGCTTATTCCAAAGAAAATAACATTTAAAAAATCGGTTTCTGAACTTATTTATCAATTAAAAAATGCGCCCAATGTTTTGGACAGAATAGGGGCTGCGCATGAGCTCAAAACAAAAAAAAGTCGAAGAAAAGTTGTAGATGCATTAATTGAATCTATCAATCATGATTCTTTTTGGGGCGTGCGGAAAGAGGCGGTTATTGCTTTAGCACAATTAAAGCCCAAAAAGGGAAGTAATCATTTCAGAGAAGCTTCAAAGCAGCAAGATAACAGAGTGAAACGTGAATGCGTGAAGGCTTTGAAGCAATATAAGAACAACGATGAATCGATTCTCTTTTTAGAAAATATCATCAAAACGGAAAATAACTATTATCTGATTGCTGATGCTTTTTCCACTTTAACTGCTTTAGACTCAAATTCAGCAAAGCAATTTGTTGAAACATTACTCAATCGAGAGTCTCATAACGATGTGATTCGAAAATCAGCCATTCAATATTTTGGAAAAATAGAATCTGAAAAAAATTTCCAAAGATTGATTGAATTAGCTGAATATGGAGGAACCAGCTGGACGGCTAGGTCGACAGCTGTGAATGAATTAGGAAAGTATGTAAAAGCACACCCAGAATTGCTAGAAAAATTTGTTAAATGGCTAGATGATCCTGATTATTATGTTCGAATTAAAGCTGCACAATTGTTGGGGAAATATGGTTCTGAAAAGCATAAAGATGCATTGGATCAATTAGCTTACCGCTATCCAGCAAGTGAAAAAAGTGTCCGATTCGCAAAAAATGCCATTGATCGTAAATTAACTAAACCAAAATCAAAATTTGAAATTGAGAATGAAAAGCTGAGAACTCAACTTGAAGAAATCCAATCTGTGTTAAAAAAATGATCGATAAAATTAGTGCAACAAAGTTCTTGGAACATTTAGGTTTTTAAGCGTAAGATATACGCGTAGATGAAAAAAACATTATCCATACTATTTATTCTCTTGTTTGCTGGTAGCACTATTGCACCTTTATTTGCAATTGATACCTGCAACATGCCGTGTTGCGCAGTTGAAGTAGAAACTTGTTGCCAAATAGAAAAGCAGATGGATTGCAAAATGGAAATGACGAATTGCGACACACGCATTTTAGTAATGCTTCCCAGTGCACCATTGAATCAAGTTAACCAGGAAATTGTTCCATTGATTCAATCATTGACACCAAATATATTTTCATTTATTCAGGAAACAATCACACTTACGGTTTTGAATCGTGCATTGATTCCCAAACCACCCCCTGCATTTAATATTCCCTTATTGATTTAGAAATCTCCTTTATTTAAACGGATAATACCGTTGACGGGATTTGTGCGTCTTGTATAAATCTCTACGACTATTTTAGTCATTAATGAATTAAGGAGAAATATGAAATCATTTCATCAATTAAAATACATCTTTGGACTTTTTTTGGGAGTCGGACTGGCTTTTGCCCAATCTAGTAATTCGAATGAAATTTTAAATCAATACATTTTAGCAGGATTGGAGAATAATCCATCTATACAACAAGGTTTCAAACAATGGAAATCAGCTGAAGCTAAAATTGCATTCGCTAAAGGTTTGCCCAATCCATCAATTTCTTTTGGATATTTTTTGGAAAATGTGGAAACAGCTGCAGGACCACAAGAATTTAAAATTGGGATAACCCAAAAAATCCCTTGGTTTGGAAAAAGAAAAGCTGATGAAAATGCTCAAACAGCAAAAGCAAAAATGGCTTTTTCTCAATTAGAGAAAAAAAGATTGGCCATTACACATAACATCCGAAATATTTGGTATGATTATTATTATCTAAAGCGAATAACAGATTTGACTCAACAGAATTTTGAATTAATTCAAAATTGGGATTCTGTCATAAGGTCCAAATATGTTACATCCAGGACAGGACATCCCGATTTAATAAAAACGCAAATCGAACTTATTCAATTAGAAGATGATTTATTAACTCTTGAAAATCAAAAGCAGCCTTTGTTAGAATCATTCCATAGTTTATTGAACCGTGAAATATTTTTAGATATAATTGTGCCTGATTCATTTTCATTCACATGGTTGAATATGGATAAACCTAAACTCATTGAAACAATAAAATATTTTAACCCTGATTTAAGAATGGCACAGGCTGAACTTGAAATGAGCCAAGCGAAATTGAAAAGAGTAAAATTAAATCGCTTACCTGACATTGGAATTGGATTGGAAAAGATAGGAACGGGCGTAAAGGTAGGAAGTGAAATCAGTGGAAAAGATCCTGTTGTTGCGAAAATATCTCTGGATCTTCCCGTTTGGTTTCGGAAAAATAAATCAGCCATTAAATCAGCCAAGCTTGCAAAAGAATCAATTGAACAAAAAATTAATTCAGTTGAAAATGAATTGACGATAAAATTGGAAAAGATTTTATATGAATTAAAAGAATCCGAACGACAGGTTAAACTTTACCAAAATGTTTTAATTCCGAAAGGATTGGAATCTTTGGGAGCGACAGAAAAAGCATATCGTTCGGATAAAATTGATTTCCTTTCATTGGTCGATGCTCAACAGCGATTACTTACTTTTCAAATGAAATACGAAAAAGCACTGATTGATTATTTAAAAGCAAAATCTAAACTATCCGTTTTAACGGGGGAGAAAATATCATGAATTTCTTAAAAAATAACAAAATAACCATCGGACTCATTCTTGTGGCATTTTTCGTTGGAATGTGGTTTTCAGGGGAAGGCTCAACGACCAATCCGGATAAACATGAGACTCATTCGAATGAAAACCAAGTATGGACTTGTTCAATGCATCCCAATGTTCAATTACCAGAATCGGGTCAATGTCCTATTTGTTTTATGGATCTTATTCCCTTGGAATCGGGGAGCAGTAGTTTGGAACCTAATCAATTGTCTATGTCTGAAAGTGCTATGAAGTTGGCAAATATTGAAACAATTCCTGCATCAATGGGGATAGCAGAATTAGAAATTCATTTATCAGGAAAAGTAAAATATGACGAATCTCGAATTGGGAATATCACAGCTTGGGTTCCGGGCCGATTAGAACGCATGTTTGTGGATTATACGGGAATTTCTGTTAAGAAAGGTGACCATATGATGGAATTATACAGCCCTGAATTATACACAGCACAAGAAGAATTGATTCAAGCACGTAAATTATTTGATTCCAATAAAGGGCAATCGGTCATTGGGAAGAAAACTATAAAAGCGACACTTCAAGCATCCAGAGAAAAACTCCGATTAATGGGGTTATTGGATGAACAGATTCAAAAGATTGAAGAATCGGATTCACCTTCAAACTTGACAACTGTATATAGCCCAATGTCAGGTGTAGTTATTCAGAAAAATGGTGTAGAAGGTGCGTATGTAAAGACTGGAACCAACATTTATACCATTGCGGATTTGAGTCGTGTTTGGGTTATTTTTGACGCGTATGAATCGGATTTGCCTTGGCTTGCATTTGGACAAAAAGTCACATTCTCTGCTGAAGCTATTCCGGGCGAAACTTTTGAAGGTCGTGTTGCTTTTATTGATCCAGTTTTGGATGCAAAAACTCGAACCGTGAAAGTGCGTATGAATGTATTGAATCCCAATGGAATGATAAAACCGGGCATGTTTGTTCATGGAACGATTCATGCAACTCTAGATGGGGACGGGAAAGCTATTAATCCAGAATTAGCAAATAAATGGATATGTCCCATGCATCCTGAAGTTGTTCGAGATCAAAAAGGCGATTGTGATGTTTGCGGAATGGATTTGGTTAAATCGGAATCCTTGGGTATTGTGCATACACCATATCATCAACATGAGAATTTACTCATTCCAGCTAGTGCAGTTTTGAAAACAGGAAATCGAGCTATTGTTTATGTCAAAATTTCTGGAGAAGAGCCCACTTTTGAAGGTAGAGAAGTTGTTTTAGGCTCTCGTGTAGGAGATAAATATATTGTGAAATCTGGACTCAAAGAAGGCGAATTGGTTGTAAAAAAAGGAAATTTTAAGATTGATTCCGCTATGCAAATTGCTGCAAAGCCCAGTATGATGAATCCAAGTGGTGGTCCGTCTGGAATGGGGCATAATCACGGTGGAATGTCCAGTGGACAAAATCATAAAATGTCAACAATGGAAACATTTGAATCAACAACATCATTTCGAAAAGCACAAACTTTAATTACTGATGCATATTTTATAGCGGAAGATGCCTTAGCAAAGGACAATTTCAAAGAATCAAAAACAGCACTATTTGCTTTGAATATTGTTTTGTCAGCCACAACCACAAAGACTTTTGATTTATCAGAAAAAGCCACAAAAAAATGGAATGAAATTCGAAATCAACTTATTTTACTTACGAATCATGCCCAACATTGGCAAGATATTGAAGAAGCACGAAAAGCGTTCAAAGGATTAAGTCAATCTATGTTATCACTTGAACAATCTTTTAGCCATGAATCGTCTGATTCTTATTATGAAATATTTTGCCCAATGGCATTTGATAATACAGGCGCGTCCTGGTTGAGCAAAGAGAAGGATGTGAATAATCCGTATTTTGGTGCAAGCATGTTGAAATGCGGGGAAGT
>JABHGY010000025.1 GCA_018671775.1 Fidelibacterota bacterium | reverse complement strand
TTTTTTTTGCTGAATCCAAAGCAGAATCTTTAAAGCGATGAGCGGGACCTTTGATCTCAGGGATAAGTTCGTCCACAATGCCATGATTCAAGCCTTCAATAGACGTAATTTGAGAGGCTTCCGCCGCTTCGTTTGCTCGACTTCGCGTATGGAATAAAATGGAAGAACAAGCTTCTGGTGTTATCACCAAATAGGTGGAGTATTCCATCGCCAAAACCACATCACATCCTGTGAGTGCGATGGCGCCTCCTGAACAAGCCCGATTGAGAATCACCGCCATAGTGGGGACTTTCGCATCGGCTAAAGCGTGAATCGTATCGCCAATCCGCCATGCAATGCCGTCCGCTTCTGATTGCTCTGTCGGGTCAGCACCTGGCGTATCCACAAAAATAATGATTGTGCGATTTTCATCCTCTGCCAAATGGATTGCCTTAACGGCTCGCTCATAAGAATAGGGAACGGGCATGCCATGATTCCATTCTCGCACTGCATCCGTATCTTTCAGTGTTTCTTTTAGGATTTTATAATCGGATGAAGGACCGCTTTGTTGTCCAATAAGCATGACGGGATTCCCATCCAAACTCGCGCGATGGGTTTGGATAAGTCTGGACCCAAAAATATCATCTTCGAATACCACTTCTGCGTCAGAAAAAAGAGAAAGATAATCTAAATATTTTGGCCGTTCTGGATGAAAAGATAGCTCATATTTTTCATATTCAGACAAAGCAGAAATAGCTTTTTTTGTGTAAGAAAATTTTCCGTCTTTTTCAAAGGGGAGATAAAAATGTTTACTCATAATAAGTCAAAAGTCCGTAAAGTGGAAAGTGGCTAAGCATCTCAGATTTGGTGAAATTTTTAACCTTATTCCAACCCATCTAAAACCAATTCGGAAATATCTTTGACTTTCATCGTATCATCATGACCACCTACTTTTAATCCATCTTCCATCATAATATTACAAAAATTACAAGCAGTCGCAACGATAGAAGCGTTCGTATCTGCCGCTTCCTTAAATCGCTCATGATTGATTCGATCGCCTGTATTGATTTCGTACCACATGTTTCCACCACCGGCGCCACAGCAAAACCCTGAGGCTTTGTTTCGATCCATTTCCACCAATTTCCCCTCACCCAATACAGATTGGATTAGGTTCCGCGGTGCATCATATTCCCCTTGGTGTCTTCCTAAATAACACGCATCATGATAGGTTACATCTTCATTCAACTTAGATTCGGGTGAGATTTTTCCCTCTTGAATTAACGCATCAATATATTGAGAATGATGAAGCACTTCTAACTCGGCGCCTAATTCTGCATAATCATCTTTCAAAGTCGTAAGACAATGGGGGCATTGGGTTACAATTTTCTTGATTCCATATTCTTCAAATTTTTCAATATTCTGTTGAGCCATCATTTGAAAAAGGTATTCATTCCCAATCCGTCGCGCAGAATCGCCTGTGCATGTTTCTTCATTTCCTAAGCAAGCATAATCTACGCCCGCTTTGTCTAAAATTTGACTCACAGCTCGTGAAATATCTTTCCCTCGATTATCATAAGCACCCGCACAGCCTGCCCAATACAATACGTCTGCCGATTTTTTATCTCGCATGAGAGGCACATCCAAACCTTCCATCCACTTTTCTCTTTCTTGTGGCGATAATCCCCAGGGATTTCCATAATTTTCTAATTTATTAAAGGTTTCCATCGCATCTTCAGGGAAGCGACTTTCCATCATCACTAAATCTTGACGGATCCGCAAAATATCTACCATGGGTTCATTCCCCACAGGACAAACTTCCACGCAAAAACCACAGGTGGTGCAAGACCAAGCGGCTTCTTCGGTAAGCATCCATTTTGACATGGGTTCACCAATATCTTGTCCATTTGCAAAAGCGTCTAAGTTTTCATTGAGAAAATATCGTTTGTTGATTTCGATTGCAGAGGGGGATAATTCCTTTCCTGTCACATAAGCGGGACAAGCGTCTTGACAGCGGTTACACATAATACAGGCATAGCCATCCAAAATTTGCGATTGAGCAAGATGCTCTAATTTGGAAGCGCCATATTGCTCTAAATCTTCGTTCTCAAAATCAATGGCTTCCAAAACTGCTGGAGAAGATCGATTTTCTCGTGCCATAAAGTTCAGCGGTCCCATAAATAAATGGGCGTGCTTTGAATAAGGGAAATAGGGAATGAATGCTAAAATTAATCCTAGTGCCAGCCACCAACTTAGATGTTCGCCCACTACTAATGCACCTTCTGCCATGTCAAACCATCCCCATACGAAAGATAATATTGTCGCCGCAGGTTGACTCCAGTCGTGGCCATTTAGGGCTACTTCAAATGAAGCACCAATGAATCGAAAACCCACATGGCAAAGAATAAATATACCCACAAACAAAGAATCTTGGCGCAACCCTTTTCGAGCAGATTCGCTTAATAAAACAGGCTCATTAACGGTCAGTTGCTTATCATTGTAAATAAATCGTCTAAAAATGAAATATTTTACGCCCACAAGGACAAGAATAGAAAAGATATCTACAAAAAATCTGTAAATATCGCCTATAATATTATTCGGTAAAAAGTGAAAACCAGGAATCATGCCATAAAGAACATCCACCAGATTCACCGCCATGTATAGGGTAAATCCCCAAGCCACGATGGCGTGAATCATTCCCACAAATGGACGGGTTTTGAATAAGGTTTTTTGTCCTATGAAAACCGCAAGCCCCGTTGGCCAATTTCGAATGACTTTTCCCCATTGAATTGGGCGAGTTCCTCGACCAATGGCTCTGAACATTTTACCAAAATTACGCCAAGCAAGCCCCGTTGAAGCGAGGACGAAAAGAAGAAATAGAATTTTTTCTAGAGGAGAAAGCAT
>JABHGY010000153.1 GCA_018671775.1 Fidelibacterota bacterium | reverse complement strand
TGACTCCGATCAGGAATCCATCTGCCGACATTATTCAAGGAAAAATTGAAAATGAGGGAGAGCAATTATGGATTTATTATTTAAAAGAAAATCAGGTTCTTCAATTATCTTTTAGAGATTTTCACTTGTTTAAGATTGAAGCAAAATAAGGTTTGACTTCCATTTCCCTTAATTAGCCAAAAGGCGGACATTACCACTTGTCTTAAACATCGAGCTTTTCGGCTTAAGACATTTTCCTTATAAAATACTGCTGTATCTGTCTATCTAACGATAGATACAGCCAAACACGCTAATATAAAGGCCTTGACAATACGTTAATTGGTCATAATGGAGGATATAGTGGTAGCACTACTGAAATGTTTATATCCATTTCTGATGAAATTGGAATCATTGTATTAAGTAATATCGATAATTATAATGTGATGATTCAAATTGAAGATGCCCTTTTTAATTTTGCAGAAGAGACAACATTTTTGGCGAATTCCTCACCTGATTTAAAACCAGAAATATTTGCACTTCATTTTAAGGATATGGTGAAAATTGCAAGTTTTGACCAAATTATAAAGATGAACAAAATTGGTAAATGGATATCTGATATTTTTCAAAAAGCACTGCTAGTAAGTAAGTAATTCTTTGATTCGATTTGCGTTGAATGTAATATTTACTATGATTATATAAATAATTTAAACATACAAAATAAAAGGGATAACAAGACAATGAAGAACTATTTTATGGTTTTATTAGGATTAACGATTACACTTAATGCGCAAACAATATTATTAAATGATATGGTTGCTAACGATCCTATTAACAGAAATAATAACCCACGGACTCTCTTGGATAGAAATGAAAAAATACCTGTTAGAATTTATGAAATTTCAAATACGGAAGACTTATCCGAAGGTGTTATAATTGAAAATTCTTGGAGCGGTCGCTATGCTCAAAGATATTTGGGCATTTGTCCACCCGATTCAATGTATTTTGATTCATCAAGTTGGGATTATTATAGCTATTTTAATCAATGTATGGCTGAGTATGCCATTGAAGAAATGAATCTACAACTGTCTTATCTTCCCAATATTTCAGCAGAAATATTTGAGCTTGTTTCTTATGAAAGGATATTTGATTCAGTTAATTATGATTCCCCAGATGGACATACAATGCTTTCTCAATATCATGCGGATTCCACGATTAATACATCAGGCTCTCTAAATATAATTATTACAAATTCAATGGCGAATAATCTTTTGGGAACAACTTATCTATACCAAGATGCTGTTGATGAAAATGGTGCAATACTTATTGTTGAAAGTGAGCATACTCCTAGAGTGATTATTCATGAACTTGGACATTTATTAGGATTTCCCCATTTATTAGAAGATAGTGAACAAATAACTTTCGCAGGAGAGACTATCTCAATTGATGCTATCTCTGAGCCCAATTGTGAGCCAAATTATATGTCATCTTGGAACGATGATAATTGTTCTTTTCCAGATCCCAATGCTGTTAAATATGGAGATATGAATGGAGATGGTATAATGGACCTTGTATCTGCAAGCTCTGTGAGAGTTGGTTCAAGTGGAAGATTTGCATGGCACGAAGGGAACGAAATGGGAGACTTTACGCACCATTTAATTTCGAATACACCAGATGCATATTTAGTTGAAATAGGCGATATTGACTCAGACGGTGATTTAGATTTTGCAACCGCTTCATCTGATATCTTTAATTCTAATGGCCACTTTTCTTGGTATGAAAATGATGGCGCAGGTGTTTTTACGGAACATATTCTTACAGGAAATCACCCTGGCGCTTCTTCAGTTAAAATCATTGATTTAGATGGTGATGGAAATATGGATTTGGTTTGTGGCTCAAAAGGTGATTCCAATATAACGCTCCTGATTAATGACGGGACTGAATCTTTTACAGAACAAAATATTACGCCATCTCAAGGCGATGTATTTGATGTGACCATTGGCGATATAAATGGAGATGGGAATCTAGATTTAATTGTTGTAGGGAGTGAATGGGTTAAAACACTCTCATGGTTTGAAAGTGATGGTTCTGGTTCTTTTACGGAGCATCTAGTTTCTGATCATGCAAAAGTTGCAGCAATTCCAATCGATATGGATGGCGATGGTGACTTAGATATCGTTAGTTTTGGAGATCGACTGACTCTTTTTTATAATGATGGAATCGGTGTATTTACTAATTCACTTGAGCTTGGTTGGGGCTGGGATCTTGGATATTATAATCCAAAAGAACTTTCTATAGTCGATATAGATGGTGATTCTGACGTTGATATTGTGGCCGCTTATAAGAATGGTGTAGCTTTATTTATGCAGGATGTAGATAATACATTTAGTGCCGATTCAATCTATAGTGGAAGTGATATTAATAATAGCCTGCCAATTCAAATGAATGATGACAATCATTGGGATATTATTGTGAGTGAGCATGATCCTTACAAAATTGACAATGATAATGATTTATTTTGGCTTGAAGGAGATGGAACAAATAGTTGGGAAATCGAACACGGAATTACTGAATTGTTGAGGTTAAGCCTTAATACATCCCAACATGGTGCAGTTTTTGGCGAAATTTTAAATTCATGGTTAGATTATCATTATAATTATTTTGATATAAATAATGCACCCATTCTTGCGGTTATTCCAGCTCAAACAACAAGTGAAGATACAGCAAAAGTCGTCACTTTATCGGCAACAGATGCAGATGGAGATGTGTTAAGCTATTCTGCATCATCAGATACATTGGCAGTGACTGCGACGGTCAGCAATGATACACTTACTTTAAACCCAATTACAAACTGGAATGGTAATGCTAACATTACT
>JABHGY010000024.1 GCA_018671775.1 Fidelibacterota bacterium | reverse complement strand
AATCACAAACCCGTAGCTACTATCTGGTTCTGCTACCAACAAAGCAAAGACATTCAAAGTAGATTCATGATCAGATTCCACTGACTGCCACCCCCAATCGCCACAAGACATAAAAAAAGTTGCAATTAATATTAAAGGTATATTTCTCATCAGAATTGAATCCTCATACCAAAAGTTGGGAAAATCGGAAACATAGGAAGTCCCGCTCTTCGCATGCCAAGGGCTTGCCCTGTTTGTTCATCATATTCTGTATCATAAATATACATGAGGGCATTTAGATGATTTGTCACATTAATAATCTGAAAATACCATTCTCTAAAGCCACCATTTTTCAAGGATTTTCGCTTAGTGAAATTCACATCAATTCTAAAATAATCGGGAAATCGAGCAGCATTTTTTTCTCCAACTAACAGCCCATCCCGCTGCCACCAATTCAAGTAATTTATCCAATATTTTTCACCCCAATTTTGAATCCTACCTTGAACTTCTGTGTATGGATTTCCCGTTGCATAAGAAACAGTTAAACCGATGTGCGTTTTGGGTGTCCATTGCCAATCACCAACGATATTCAGAATATGAGGACGATCAAATTTTGGAGCATACCAATCGTGTAATTCAGTTTTCCACCTTGTGACAGCATAAGTATAAGCGGCCCAACCTGTTACTGTTCCAGCTTTCTTTTGAATGAACCCTTCTAATCCATAAGCATAAGCATCTGTCTCATAAAAATCATTGAACGGACTAAATTGAATCATCCCATCATCTCCTTCTAAAAAGAGATTGCCTTGCTTTAAAGTAATGAGATTATCAAAAGATTTATGATAGACTTCCAAACGATATAAAATATTTTTCGCACTTAAATGTTCTATGCCCAAAATCGTATGATCCGAAAAAGGAATTTTATTCTCTTCTGGAATGGCCATCCAAATATCTATAAATCTTAAGTTTTCATCTTGCGGGTTCGCAATGGTCATAAACTGATGATATCGTCCCCAATTTAATTTAAGTGACGTATCATCATCGATGAGATATTTTAAACCAACTCGCGGATCAGAGAATATGCCTTCGTGAGCCGAAGCAGTAGAAAGTCGAAATCCCAATTGGGTAGATAATCTAGATGTAATATGCCATTTATCCTGAATATATAAGCCCATTTCTTGTGAAGGCTGGTCCATCCATAAAACTGTATCTTTCATAGAAATGCTGATGGAATCTTCTCCAAGCCAAGATGTGCCCAATATCAATCCTAAATTAAATCCAATATCTTTTACTTGAAATCCACTGGTAATAGTATGTTTATCATTCGGTGTATAAGTAAACTCTGTCTCCAATGATTTGTCGTCCACAATATCAAATGCATCAAAATAAAAGGTATTGTCCCAGTTTGATTCTTCCGAATAGTCATATTTTCTCTTGCCCCATTCATGAGAATCTAAATCAATCCAAAATCGAAATCGACTCGACGCAGCAAACGTTTTTAAAACCATCTTTGGCGATATTAACCAACGCCAAGTGAGACTGTTAGTTTGATTTCCCCATTTCCAATCAAAGGAAAATGTTTCATTAGACTCCCGATAGCCCCCATCCCAAAGATCATTTTGATATGAATTTTCAAAAGACATATCATAAATATCATCGCCGATAAATGTGCTAAAGGTTAAACGGTGATTATTTGTCAAATCCAAATTAATTTTCCCTTCAATATCATAAAAGTGGTAAGGGAAAAAATTATTGGGTGCTCCTTCCATTTCGTCAGCATATTTCTTTTTAGCAATATAGGTCCCCAGTTTTGTAAATAGATCAAAATAGGTTCGACGTCCAGCCAACATCCAAGACCCTTTTAACTTTCCTGGGAGAGGCCCTTCGATCATGCCTTTGCTCGAAATCATAGAAATATTAGCTCGACCTGAAACTTTTTCCGTATTTCCTTCTCGATTGATGATATTTAAAATGGAGCCCATTCGGCCGCCATATCGTGCAGGAAACCCACCAGCCTGAAAATCAGCTTCTTTAATCGCATCCGTATTAAAGGTAGAAAAGATTCCGCCCAAATGGAATGGGTTGTAAACCGTAATACCATCCATCATAATGAGATTTTGATCCGGCGTTGATCCTCGGACATAAAGTGCGCTGGAAAAATCGTTCATGGTTTGAACGCCGGGAAGTAATTTTAGTATACGAAAAATATCCGGCTCCACAAAAGAAGGAAGGCGTTCAATCTCTCTCATATTCAATTGAATTTGGCTTGGCTCAACGCTTTCTCTAAACTTCTGTCTTTCGGCCGTTACTATTACTTCTTCGCCCGAAAGGGTTACGGGGATTAATCGAAAATCCTTTCGGAAATTTTTTCCGTCTTCTAAAATAATCGTCATTGTTTGGATTTCGAAACCAATCATGGATACGACTAACTTATGCGCCCCCGCTGGTGCTTTTGGTATCACAAAATAGCCGTCCATATTTGTCGCCGCACCGATATTACTTTCCTGCAAAAACACATTGGCGTAGGATAAAGGCTCTCCGTTGGAATTGTCTCTCACAAAACCATTGATGGTTTGGGAAAAGCTTAAAGCACTCAAAGCCAAAAAAATGATATAGGTTTTTAGAATTTTCACAAACTATGACGTAAATCTTATGCTCAATTTAATGCTTATAATTCATTTTTGTTTCTACGTTATTGGGCTTTGTCGGGCAAGGCATATCTGTCCAAAATGTTTGAAATTGATTCTGCTTAAATAAGTGCCACGACTATCTTGGTCGTGGGTGAATGTGGCACGAGAATCCTTCTCGTGCCACATTCATTTTTGTCATGCTGACCATCGAGCCGGCATCCAGAATGAATGTAACAAGTGATGGATATAAATTTGCAACTGAAACAATGATTCATTTTTAGGCTATGATGACGAAATTTTTTAATGGTGGCAGATCAAAAGAAAACACTTAATTTTTACGCTTGCAAATGCAATAATACGGTCAAAAAAGATAGACCTCAATTAGGGATAAAAAATCATGACAGAAGAAGCAGTAAAAGCGCTCATCGAAGCGGGCATCAAAGATGCACATGTAGAAGTGGTTGATACCAGAGGCAGTGGTGATCACTTTCAAGCTATCGTTATTTCAGACGAATTCGAAGATATATCATTGGTCAAACGACATCAAATGGTTTACGCATCACTTGACGCACATTTAACAAAAGAAATTCATGCCTTGCAGCTTAACACGCTCACAAATGCTGAATGGAAAAAACAATAAAGGAATCATTATTATGGAATTAGCAGAACAAATTAAAAGCGACATTGAATCGAATCCAATTATCTTATACATGAAAGGCACAAAAGAAATGCCCATGTGTGGCTTTTCAAATTCTGTCGTGCAAGTGTTAAATCATTATGGCGTTGAGTTCAAAGATCTTAATGTTTTGGATGATCCAATGATTCGCGTCAAGCTAAGTGAATATTCAAACTGGCCAACTATTCCACAATTATTCGTCAAGGGAGAATTAATTGGTGGAGCGGATATTGTGATTGAACTTCATCAATCTGGCAAAATGCTCGATATTTTAGATATTTCAAAATAGACTTAAAATTATTTGGCAGGAAGAAATCATCGCTATAAATTTCCACCCGATTTCACAGTGAAATCTTTTGATAATTGGTCCGTTCGTCTAGTGGTTAGGACTCCAGGTTTTCATCCTGGCAACAGGAGTTCGATTCTCCTACGGACTACTATAAGCCGTCTCGATAAAACCTTGGCGGCTTTTTTTATGAAATTATGTTAGATCATTTACATCCAGCTTTTGTTCATTTTCCTATCGTTTGCATTGTGCTTGCGTTTGGCTTTCAGTTATTGCAAGTGTTGGCCCCCAATCTCTCACCAAAAAATGCCGGACTCTGGCTCATGGGCGTGGCCACATTATTTGCAGTGATATCGAGCCAAACCGGCGAGATCGCTGAAGCATCTCTATTGAATCTTACTGCCTTTCAAATCGGTGAAATTGAAACCCATGAATATTTTGCAAACATAACAACCTGGAGCACCATCCTACTTTTTGTGGCTTGGCTTTTTGCTTATCTTCAAAAAATTATAAATCGAAAGTTAAATTATTTGATTCTCGCTTTCCTCGGATTGCTTTCTGCGACCGTTCTTGTTACTGCATTTTTAGGCGGAGAATTGGTTTATATTTATCATATTCATTGAGTAATAAGTTTATAAAGTAGAAAGGTTGATGGATTTAACTTTATAGCCTGGATTATTCGCCACAAAAAACACGGGATTCCCGATTTCTACTCAATTCGCACACCTTGGAATTGAAGCAAAACGGAAAGCTTGTAGTTTACTCATGAACTATTTCACCTTGTCAAATTTCAACTTTATGGGCTCAATTACGCTTCATGCTTCAGCGTAGAATTGACATAGACAATTCACTCCAAAGCTATGGAGTTCATCGTCTATGTCAATGGTTGAATCGAGGCACGAGATTCAGAGGAAAAAAGTCTGTAAGTCTGATGAGTCTTTCAATCTTTAAAAGGTTTTTGGGTCAACTTTACAGACTCTCTACTCTTCTCGGGCAATATAAACAAAAAATGCGGATGTATTTGTAGCCGTAAAAAGTCCGTATCCATCCTCGATATTGCTATCGGGTAAAACATATTGATTAAACGACATAGGATCTCCTTTATAATAATCTGAAAAGGCGTGATCTGTGCTTTGAATCATAATCAGATGTAATCCGTAATAATTAAAAGATAACCAAGAAAAATAAAGATCCGGCTGAGAAAAATTCCACACTTGTGGATTGCTTCGATAATAATTCCCTGCTTCATCTTGATAGGGCGCTCCTTTAAAAGCAAGAGCAGAAAAAGAAGTATCCATGATAAAATTACTCGTGGTATCTTCCATGGCCACATTGATATTCCGCATCATTCCCGGCTCTGAGTCTGATTGCCACCTGACGACAAAATAAGGCATGGACGTAAAGCTTGATGTATAACAATCATCTTTTTTGTAAACCACCGTATCATGACGCATAATGTCGGGATTTCCAAATCCACCCCAAAATGCCATTAAGTCATCCATGCCAAAAGGATAAATATCAATAGCCTCCACACGGGTGTCATCGCCACATTGCCATAAAGAATCATTTGAAACGCTTTCCAGCACAATGGAATCAGGGACAATGGTTTGGGCCGTAACATGATTTATGCCGTCGCTCACGTACAGGGAATAACTTCCGCCCCCTTGAACAAAATGCGAAAAATCATTCGTAGCATATCGACCAGGCATGTCAGGCGATTCGTGGAAATAAAACGTGTCAGCTTCATGAATGATATAAACCGTCCCATTTTCCATCCATTTCGCATTGTCTTCATGCTTTTCGTCAATGGCATGAGAGTAAGACACAAAAACCGTGTCAAAAGCTAAAGGCAAATTCGCCTCTAAATTGGCAAAAACGGTTAATTTTTCTTCGTATGAAACATCTTCATCAATCGGCTCACAGCTCCAAAAAAAAATCATAAACAGAAGAAGCGTTTGTGCCATTAAACCAGAGAGAGTTAAACGTCTGCCTGTGCGTGTCCTTATGCAGACAGGTAATTTTAATTTTCTTTCATTTTTTATTAACCCCCATAAATCCCCCTGCAAAAGTGGGATATGCATGGTAAGAAAAAGAAAATTACTTACGACTGTTGTCCGCCAGATTAATAATTTTTTCATATTAAAACTCTACCGAGATACCAAAGGTTGGAATAATAGGCAAGCCATTTACTTTCTGCAATTGAGGTGTTCCTTCGTCTGCTTCGTCCACATTGGGTTCGCCCCAATCAGGTTTGCCATTCCCATTTTCATCGTGAAGTTTTATGTCCCAATCGCCATCATCATCTAAGCCATTAAACGTGTTTCCAAATTCATAAAAATATCTAAACACATTTTTTTTCCAATAAGCATTAACGACTTGAATAAAAAATTCACCTTTCATGAATTTGTTATTTATTTTGCGTGTGAAGCCCATATCTAAACGATGATAATTAGGATAACGTCCCGAATTTCTTACGCCGGGAATGGTGCGATAAAAAACATCCGACATAGAGCCTCCGGGAAGATGCTCTTCGTAATATCCTAAAATAGGCGTAAAGGGCTGACCCGATTGATACGTCCATTTGAAATTTCCGGACCATTTTTTGTTCAACTGAATATTCCCAATCACATTAAAAACATGACGTCGGTCCCAATTGGTATAATATTCTTTTCCGTTCAGCGTTTTTCTTGATAAAGACCAAGCATAACTTACCCATCCATTGACACGTCCCACTTCTTTTTGAAGAAAAAATTCTCCCCCATACGCATAACCATCGCCAACATCCACCAAGGAATCCAAATTCTCACTGGACATCCCATCGTCTTCGGTAGAACGAGAATCCACAAAGGTCAGTAAATTGTGTAAATCTTTATAATAGCCTTCAATTTGCAAGCGGATATTGTTTGAAAAATACTCTTCATAGCCAAGAACAAATTGTTCCGCTGAAGCCGGTTCTACTGAAGAATCAACCGCAAACCATGCATCTAAAATTTTGGGATTAAAATCATCCTGAATTGTCTCCATGAACTGATGATATCGGCCCATGGAAAAATTGATGTATCGATTATCCGTCAATAGATATTTTAGGGAGAATCTCGGATCATGAAAAATTGAAGTTTCGCTGTGTCCATAATATTCCAAACGGTAGCCTGGTTCCAATAGCAAAGCGGGACTCACCCAATATTTCAATTTGACATATGAAGCAAATTCTTCCGTTGCTGTAATCGATTTATACAATTCTTGCCCAAATCCACTGGCCGTATAAACAAAATCTAAATCTTTATACTCCAAACCAAATTTGACTTGAGATTTTTGAGAGGCAAACCAGGTCCAATCGGAGCGAAAGGTCATGTCATCAATATAATCTTTTTCATTAATACCTGCATCTCCACCCAAACCAAACAAAATATCAAATCGACTTTTGGCGAGCAAGGTATTGGCGATCAATTTTTGTCCAAACAATTTTCGATAATTCAAGCTAATGGTCTCATTTCCCCATTTTCCCTCTAGTTGGAATTCATCCCAATACAAATCATCCGTCCCTGCATACCAGGAGATTGAAATCCGATCTTGAGATGTTAAATCTTGGAAAATATGCCCCTGTAAATCCCAAAAATAATAGGGGAATTCTAGTTGTGTTCCTTTAAAAACTTGATCGAAATACGTCCGTCTTCCTGCGGCGAGCCAAGCCCCTTTCCCAATCGGACCTTCTAAAGTGGATTGAAACGACAAAAGAGATAGAGAAGTTTTTCCGCTAAATTTTTTCTGATTTCCGTCTCGACTTCGCACATTCAAAACCGCTGAAAGCCGTCCGCCATAATCTGCATTAAATCCACCCTTCATCAAATCGGCTTCTTTAACCGCATCCAATATAAAACTGGAGAAAAAACCACCTACATGGGACGGATTATAAACGGTGATACCATCTAGTAATATCAAATTTTGGTCTGAATTCCCACCGCGAATGATGAGCCCTGTACTAAATTCTGATTCTGTCAAAACGCCGGGAAGGGCTTGTAAAGTGCGGAACAAATCTGCTTCGCCCACTTGAGGAACCGTTTTTAGCTGACGCACATTCAAGTTGGTTCGACTGATTTGAATATTTACTTTCCGTGCAAGCTTTTCTGCAGAAACTTCTACACTAGACATTTCTACCAAAGCGGGCTTCAATTCAATATCTAAGACTATTTTCCCCGATTCCTCCATTTGGATCTGCTCATGCTTTGATTCAAAACCTAAGTAAGAAATAAGTAAATCATATTGGCCTGTTGGAATATTTGATAATACAAAGTAGCCCTGCCCATCTGTGGCCGTTCCCATATCTGTGCCTTTTAGATATACATTGGCGCCGATGAGAGATTCTCTGGATGTTTCATCAAAAATAAATCCAGAAATGGTGCCCTCTTGCGCAAAAATGCACGAGAGGAGCATCCCATAAAGTAGGATTTTAGAGCGATTGATAAACTTGAACATTATCCCTTTTTCTTATCTTTGTGAAGCAATAAAACATTTTATCGTGCAGTAAATTACACAGTCTGGTGGATAATTTTTATGAATAAAAATGCGATTTT
>JABHGY010000152.1 GCA_018671775.1 Fidelibacterota bacterium | reverse complement strand
TTATTTAGACTTATCGCTATTGCTTCAACGATATTGAGATAACATAAGCAGAATTTAGTAAAGTCAATCTATAATTCAATCCTTTTTATATCATAGATTAAAATCGGATAAGGTTGAAAATTTATGCGAAAACACTAAATCCCTTTTTGGAAGCTAAAAACCCATTGTTGCTTATCAATATTTATTGCATCATCTTGATAAATCATAAAGGGGAAATCAATTCGGAAATAAAAATCCCGCCCAAATCCATGTTTTTTAAAACGAAAACCAATACCTGCGTCAGCTAATAAATCGCCATCAAAGCCTTTATCGCTATTGACATATTTAGATCCCCAAAAAAAACCTTGGTCAATAAAACCTGCGATTTCGAAGTTAAAACCAGAAAGCCAATCTAAGCCTGTTTGATAGTAAGTTTCGACCGAACTCGACACAAGCGCTTCTACACCTGCTAATCTTGAGCCGTTCACGAGAAAACCACGTAAATTTCCATCGCCAGCTAAATGGTATCGGTTACGCAAATCAGCAAACCCAAAAAAACTCGATTCATCTCTTAAATACGATTTTTCATAAAGTCCACCAGATCCTTCAATCGTAAATTTTTCTTGAGAAGGGACTGTTTCATTTTCGCTCCATATTTTTCCTGCAAACACTCTCGTTCGTAATCCGATTTTTCCTTTAGAATATCCTGCACGCAATTGTGCACTTACTCGGCTAAAAGTCCAGTCAGAAAGCGTTTCTGGCGTTGATTCAAATTTAAAGGAAACACGATTTCTGCCTAAACCCATACCATATTTTCCATAGACTAAGGCAACTGTTCCTAAATCGAATAAATCTGTTCGTGAAGAATCGTGAGCCTCCGTTACACGAAATCCTATATTTAATTCTTGATCTAAAGAGAAGATATTTTTCGAAGAAATATCCCAATTCAAATTCGATTGTATTTCGTTGACACCTGGTAATTTTGAAACTTGCCCCCACCACTTTAGTCTAGAAGCACTCTTGGCCGCATTTCGCCATCCACTTATAGAACCATATACTTGTTTAGATTTCATGCCAAATCCAAAATAGGCATCAATATTTTCGTAAGGACCATAGGAACGATTCAAATGAAGCCCTGGAATCCCACCATCTATTTCGTTATAATGAATGGTGGGTAGCCATTTCATTACGTGTTTATTCATCGGATTATAGCTTCTATTTTGAATGTCAAACATCCATTCAGTGCCCATTCCTTTGCTGAAATTATTCCGGCGATCTACATCCAATAAAATCACGTCAGGATCCAAAATGATATTAATGGGCTTGGCTGGAACTTGATACCGAAGTGTATCATTGAAACGCCACAAATGGTTTTCCCAACGCTGATGATGACTTTTACCATTTTTCAATTTGGTAAGAATATCTAATGGCATAAATCGCTCACCTTTTTGTTCAATCAAAAGGGTAACATCCCACGTGCCATCCGGCCTGGACTTTGATGTATAGGATTTGATTCCATAATCTAAAATGCGAGTATCGTGAAGCCATGCATCAAAAAACCAATCTAAATCTTCTCCGCTGACTTCTTCCATTACAGACCTAAATCGCGCCTCGTTTACATGTTTGAGTTTCCATCTATCATAATAGGCTTGCATTCCATTTAAATACGTTTCTTCTCCAAGAAGATTGTATAATTCCCGATGCATTTGTGCTGGTTTGGTATAGGCATTTTTTCCATATCCCCAACTGTGATTAAATAAATATGAAGAACGAGCAATTGGTTCATCTTCTCCACTTAAAATATATCGTATGATAGACCAATGGTCGTTGTGGATTCGATTGGTGAATTTCCCATATTTTTTCATCCAATCACTTTCATTGGATAAATCATTGCCACCTTTATAAAAATGTTGCAAATACCAAGCGGTTTGGAACGTGGTAAATCCTTCATCCAACCACGCTTCATCAACTTCATTATTCCCCAAGATGCCATAGAACCAAATGTGACCAATTTCATGAACAATTAACCCTTCTCGTTCACTCCCATTCATGACTAACATTGGATATTCCATTCCGCCACTGTGAAGTCTATCGGTCACCGTAATTTGCGGATAGGGATATTTTCCGAATTTTTCAGAAAGCCACTCAACAGAACGGACAGATCGAGCCAAGACTTTTTTCGTCCAATCTTCCCCATTTGAAGCATTGTATAAAATATGTAAATCAGTGCCCAGAACAGAACCAGATTCATATAAAAAATTTGGGGATGCGACCCAAGCAAAATCATGCACTTGCTTAGCCGTAAAACGGACTTCTCTTCTTGCGCTAGAATCTGCATCTTCTTTCTTTTCATTAAATGATTCCAACCAAAAATCAAAATCTACTGATGTATCAACTCTGACCGATTCCCATCCTGGATTTCCAGAAACAAGTGTCCCTGTAGCGCCAACAATAAAGGATGCAGGCAGATTCAGCGATACATCAAAAGAACCGAACTCACCATAAAATTCGCCCGAAGCATGAAATGGATCATCATGCCAACCGTTTTCATCATAAACCACCATTTTGGGATACCACTGAGCCATATTGTATTGTCCCTCTACAAAACCAGCGCGCTCCGCCATTTTCCCCACATGATGCACCCAATCTAAACTGATGGTAATTGAATCCCCCGGCGCTAATCCCTTGCTTAATCTTGCTTTCAAAATAGTGTCATCAATTTGCATGGTATCTAGATTGTCTTTGTCTCCCATCTTAATTTGGAAATTGGAAACGTCAATTTTGCTTTCGTATCCTTTCAATCCATTTCTAAACATTTTAGCGCGCCAAACACTGCCTTGTCCGCCAAGATATTCTCTATATTTTACCGAACCAATTTGAAAAGCATTCGGATATAAATGCATGTTAATTTCTGATAAAGTATCAGGCGAATAATTCCAATAGGTAATTTTTGAGTGACTATGAAGTTCTTGTGCTGGATGACGTAGTTCTATTGTCATTTCGGTATGGATATCTTGTTGCCAATAAGCTTCGCCAAAACTAGCGTTAACAAATAGAAAAGTAAAAATGGATGCAACAATCCAAGGGAATTTTTGAAACATGATTTTCCTTTTTGGTTTAGAAATAAGGTTTTAGATCGTTATAAAAGATTTCTTCAGATCTGGGCCCCACATAGCGGTTTACAATATATCCATCTCTATCAATGATAAAGGTTGTGGGAATGCCACTAATTTGTTGTCCTGTGGCGTTGCCATATCTTGCTGTTACGGCTTGGGTTTCATTTTGGTCGATATCTGTTAAAATCGTGTAATTCATTTTATTTTTATCTACAAATTTTTGAATCTTCTCGGCGCTTCCCGAAGTAAGTGTTACGCCCACGATTTCCAGTCCATCTTTATTATATTTTTCCATGAGTTTAATGAAATCTGGGATTTCTTTTCGACATGGCGGACACCAGGTGCCCCAAAAGTTGAGCATCACAACTTTCCCACGGAAATCACTGAGTTTAAACCATTCTCCATCTAATTTTGCTAAGGTAAAATCTGGTGCCAATATGGCATTTTTTTCGCGAGCGGGCTGTTCGATTTTCTTCTCGGCTTTTTGAGCCATTTTATTTTTTTCACTTTTTTGACTACATGCAATGGTTAAAGTAAGTAAGCTTACAATAATCATAATCATGCCATTTCGTTTTCTCATTATTTTTTCCTTTTGTTGTTTAGCCGCAGAGTAAGTCTCATACCACTTTTAGCTTTTAACTTTCTACTTTTCACTTAACTATGTTCCAGTTTTCTAATCCTGAATCTAAAAATTCCACAAATTCATTGGGAATATATCCTCCCTTTTCTCCAAGGCTTGATTCATCATTGGGATTCATAATCACATAAAATGGCTGACTGGCGATATGATATTTTTGGATTTGCATTTGGGCATATTCTCGACTTAAATCTGTATTTTTATCTACATACAATCGCAGTAAAACCATTTGCTCAAATCTATTTTTTACTTCCGCTAATGGGAATACGCGTCTTTCCATTACACGACAATTTGCACAATAAATTCCTGTAAAATCAATAAACAAAGGAATACCTTTTTCTCGTGCTTTTGCTAGCGCCCCATGGTAATCGTCCACAAACCATCCTTCTGCTCGCGCCACTTCATCTTCACTGGGAGGCGGTGGAAGCAAGGATTCCATAATCTCGTCAACAAGCCTTGGTAGACGATTCGCATGATAAGTCGGCGCAGACATCAAAGAGGAATAAACGGGCCAAAGCACAATTAAAGTAAGTCCCACTCCGATATAACGACTCTTATTCACTCGAAATGGCTTCTTTTTTTCACCATGCCCAATGGTATAAAATCCCAATAAATACGCCACGAGCGCCATGCCTACAACTACGAAAAGAATCAAAACGATATTTCTCGGTAAAATACCTAAGTTCCAATGAAGGTCAGGTACCCATAAAAATTTAATGGCCGCTGCTAATTCTATGAATCCAAAAATGACTTTCATGGTTTCCATCCAATAACCGGAATTGGGCATCTTGGTCAAAACGGATGGAAATAAAGATAATCCTACAAATGGAATAGCAAATACTACCCCGTAAACTGTCATACCAAATAGGCTGGTTAAAATGCCACCAGCGGTTCCTGAGGCCGCCAATACTAAAAGCGAGCCCACAACGGGAACGGTGCAGGAAAAAGAAGTAATGGCAAATGCAACACCCAAAAAGAAAGAACCAAAGAATGTGCTTTTTGACGTGCGTCCAACTTCATCTGTTTTATTCACCAACCAACCCGGTGGCGTAATATTAATGAGACCAAACATCCATAAAGCAAAAAAGATAAAAACGACACCCAGACTCAAATTCACCCACGGATTTGTGGCGATGAGATTCCCTAAATTCGCATAGCTGGACTGCTCCGCAATGTCAGAAACACCGTAAGATAATCCACCAACAATCAATCCGGTCAAAATAAATGTGCCCACAATACCCAAACCATAAAATGAAGCTACAGCCGTTCTGCTTGAATTTTTCTCTTCCGCATGTTTCCCAAAAAATGATATAATAATCGGCAACATAGGATAAACACAAGGCATCACCCAAGATAAAATCGCGCCTCCAACCGCAAATAAAAACAGAGCCCAAATCGAGAAGTCATTTACCTCTGTTTCATTTAGTTCGACTAAAGATGTAAAAGCCATTTTATCTTCCCGCGCATCACCCGCTTCAACTATCAATTGCGCTTTTGCTGTTTTAGTCACGGGTGGATAACAAATTTGTGCATTACAAATTTGGTAAAAGATATCTGCAGAGATGGCATATTCACCCGGAGATAAAGATTTTCTCAATCTCACTTCCGTTGTAAACACCGTTTCTCCTTCATGATAAAAAGCTTCCATCTCAAAGCCAGGATCGTAGGCATGATGCGGTTCGGGCTCGATGACAGCTTTACTTTCAGAAATCACTTCACCATAAATTTCAAGTGTCGTCGGCAAAGGACCTTCCGCAGTTTTATAGATAGAATACACATGCCATTCTTTATCCATGTGAAGCGTGATTTCCACTTGAACAATTTCACCAGCTCGGGCAGGTTCACGTATCATAGCAGAAACACTTGCCGGATTTTCAAATTGCCCAAAAAGGAAGCTAAGGAGCGGAAGTATGAATAGTATTTTTTTCATTTTAACCTTTTTGTGTGAATGGAATATTACGCATTCGCTTGAAACCATGCTTTGAGTTTTTTTGACCATTTCGATTGATCACGAATCAGCTTTCTGATTTCTATTACTTTTTCTTGTGCCGCTTTTTTTCCATTATCAATCAGTTTATCGAATTGGTCAAAATCTGACCAGTGAAGGCCCAAAACATCGGGACGAATAAGCACGTCTGCTTCTAAAGCTAATTTCTGTTTCAACGCTAAAGAAGTAATGGTTTCAGATCGTTTCATAATATCTATCATATTCGGATCTTTCAACTCGCCTAAATCTCTTCGCGAAATATCTACCGCAATTTTAATGCCCACTTTCGATGCCAAAACTGGTACTGGAATTGGCAAGGTTACTCCGCCATCCACTAGCATTTTCCCCTCTTTGAATGTGGGTTCAATAAAGCCCGGAATCGTAGAGCTTTGCACAATCGCTTCTAATAAATCGCCAGACGAATAAATGATACTTTCTGTTGAATAAAGATCTGTCGCCACGATATCCATGGGAATTTTCAAAGATTCAAATTCGTTTACAGGGATCAAAAAGGACAAAGCCTCAGCCATTTTATCTTTTTTAAGCAAGGAAATACGATTTAATCCCATCATAATAACATAATGGTCTTTCACTTTTTTCGCTACTTGAGAAAAGAGCGTATCTGGACTTCTGTCTGCTAAAAGTGAACGCTTTTCAAAAGATTCTAACGCACCCGATTCTAAAAATGCTCTGAATCGATTTTCAACCCACTTCGTATCTAAAGTGGCTGCATACATGGCTCCGATTATGGCACCGGCACTTGTGCCTGCAATTCGATCAATCTTTATTTTTTCAGCATCCAATGTCTGGAGGACACCAATGTGGGCAGCCCCTCTTGCGCCACCACCGCCTAAAGCGAGTCCAATTTTTGGATGCGACATTTTAATCCAACGCTTCGCCTTTAGTGGACATTTTTGCGGTCATTTCAACACGCTCATTTGGATTATCACGACCATCTCTGGGCAAATTGACAATCATATC
>JABHGY010000151.1 GCA_018671775.1 Fidelibacterota bacterium | reverse complement strand
TTCATGGTTTGGTTTTTTTTCATGTCATCCCGAATCTCAAGAATTACTTTTTTCTGTGCATCCGTTAATGTAAAAGGCAAATCATCTTCAATCAATTTTACATAAGGACCGATTTTTGTAAAGGCTTTTGCTTTACTTCTTTTTAAAGTTATTTTTCGAAAAGCCATAAGTAATTGCAAAAAAAAATGTTCTTCAAATTTCAAACGATAAATGGCTTGATCCAAAGCTTCTTCATTTTTAGGAAAATGAATCTGATGCAATGCCTCTTTCCGTGATATAAGTCCCTGACTTTTACAAATTTCTTCTGTAAATAATTCTGGAACTTCGCCTAAGTCTTCAAACACCTCTAAGATAATCTTTCGAAAGATTCGTTGTTCTAAACCAACCGATTTATAAGATTTTGTCAAAGGATACAACGGGAGAATTGCTCCCGTATTCACTGGATCATCTTGCTTTGATAAGCGATCAAAATCTGGATGAGTGATGGAAAATCCTTGATAATATTCAATTTTTCCATGCACCGCCAATCGATCTCCCACTTTGAATAATTTTTTGATATACTGTGCACCATTAAACCAAGTGAGCGTTAATAGTCCCGTTCCATCTGAAAGAATCACTTGGAACAATTTCCCGCGACGAATCGGCTTTTCGCCCATGCTTTGGATCGCACCAACAATGGATGCTTGTGTATCTTTTTGAAGGGATTTTATTTGAGATACAGATCTTCGATCTAAATGTCGCCTGGGAAAAGTATAGAGTAAATCTTGAACCGAATGAATCTCATTTTCTGAAAGCGCTTTGCTTCGCCTTACACCGATTCTATTTATTTCAGATATAGAAGTAGAAAAGGTCAAAGACCTCATTTATGTCCTCTATTGCCACTGTTTTCGATAAGTATAAGAGACCAATTTTGTTTTGCCAGCGTCAAGCGTTAAGGTGAAATGAATCGTTGAGGCATCTTCTTTTGTATATTTATCAGATTCCTCTTTCACTATCCAATCACCATGGATATGTTCAATCAATTTTACATTAATTGCTTCTTGTCTGCCGTTGATAATTTCGATTTCAATAACGGCTTCTTCACTTTTTCGCTGACGATCATAATTCAATACTTTCCGCTTTCCCGTGACTTCAAAAGCGCGCCCTGAAGATAATTCTATTTTTTGATCCTTGGGCGTTTGCCCTATACGATCTGAACCCACATATTCCATAGCATGGGTTTCTGTGTTCAGATACATTTCAACCTTTCCCTCGGGTAAAGGCAATCCCAAACCAAAAGCTTCTGTATTTTCCATTGATAATTGTATTGAGAGAGGCTCCTCTTTTTGTCGTCTTTCTGTATTTTCAAAGAGATAAGATTTTTGGAATTGGACTTTTAAAGGACCATACAATCGAACTGATATTTTTTCTTTGGATCGAAAATCATGTGCGCCATTCAAAGTGTAAATGTGATAATCTCCCAGTTCACTTTCTGTTGCTGCTGGTACATTCGGGCTGAGCATCATTCGTTCTGTTCTTGCGGGTCCACCATAATTCTTTTTTCCATGGACACGATTTAATTTGCCTTCAATCACTTGAAGTTTTGCATCTTCATAATCTAAATCTGTATCGTTGGAAATAACCGCATCTACGATTAGCTCCCCTTGATCTTGGTCATGAAGTAATAATCGATAAAGTGTATTCCAATGCATATGGCTTGTCTTATACAAGATTTCCGCTTCAATATCACCTGATGCCTCAGCCTCCACGCTCCAAGATAAATAGGGCCTAAACACAGGGTTTTTAATTTTCCCTTTTACTTGAATAAATTCAACTTCAATTTGCGGATAAGTTAAAATGGTATTTTTAAATTCAATGGTAAGTGCTTGATGGGAATATTCAAGCAAAATGCCACTGATTGCTTTATTGTTTTTGGGCTTAAGAGTGACTTTTTCTCCAATAAGAGCATCATAGTAATCAATACTATTAAACACTTTATTATAATACTGTTGTGATAAAACTTGGACACCCTCAATATGTAAAAAAGGTGATTCCTTCTCAATGGATTTGGGTAGATCATCATAAATAAGATAATCTTCACCGCGAGATACATTCCAAATCACAGGCTG
>JABHGY010000150.1 GCA_018671775.1 Fidelibacterota bacterium | reverse complement strand
ATGTATTCTCGATGGGTTGAACAAAAAGAGTTTAAAATGGAAGTTTTAGATTTACAGCCTGGGGACGAAGCAGGGTTGAAAGATGTGACGTTTGAAGTCAAGGGTGATTTTGCATACGGCATGGCAAAAGCAGAGGCGGGTGTGCATCGCATGGTTCGAATTTCCCCCTTTGATTCCAACAGTAGGCGGCACACGTCTTTTGCGTCTGTATTTGTGTATCCAGCCGTTGATGATACCATCGAAATTGAGATTAATGCTCAAGATATTCGCATCGATACGTACCGCGCCAGTGGAGCAGGTGGCCAACATGTAAATAGAACAGATTCTGCGGTTCGGATTACGCACAATCCAACAGGCATTGTGGCAACATGCCAAAATCAACGATCTCAGCACAAGAATAAAAGTCAAGCGATGAAAGTTTTGAAAGCAAGATTGTATCAACATGAGCTTGAAAAAGAACGAGAAAAAAATAAAGAATTAGAAGACCAAAAAATGGAAATTGGTTTTGGAAGCCAAATCCGGTCTTATGTTTTTCATCCTTATAATATGGTGAAAGACCATCGAACAAAAGAAGAAACAGGAAATGTGCAAGCGGTAATGGATGGCGATATTGATCCATTTATTCGCGCCTATTTATTAAGTAATATGAAACCCAATACAATAAAGGTTGATTAATTAAAATGTCAGAACAACAAAAAAGTCTTCAGCAAATCATGGATTTTCGTTTAGAGAAACTCCAAAAACTCAAAGATGCTGGTGTAAATCCTTACCCACATCAATTTAAACCCACTCATTCGAGCCAAGAAATTTTAGGGAATTATGAAACCTTAGAGAATAAAACGGTTGTAGTGGCGGGAAGAATCATGGCTTTGCGTAAAATGGGAAAAGCGTCCTTTACTCATATCATGGATGGAGCAGGGCGGATTCAAGCTTATATTCGCAGAGATGATATCGGTGAAGATCAATACAATCATTTTAAATTATTAGATATTGGAGATTTTATTGGTATTGAAGGATATGTATTTACCACAAAAATGGGCGAGATATCTATTCATGCAGATAAAATAACCGTATTGGCAAAAAGCATTCGTCCCTTGCCTGTCGTCAAAGAGAAAGACGGAGAAACTTTTGACGCCTTTTCGGATAAAGAACAACGGTATCGAAATCGTCATTTAGATTTGATCGTAAATCCAGAAGTGAGAGAAACGTTTATCAAACGAACAAAAATTATCAATGCCATCCGCTCTTATTTGGATGGACGCGATTTTCTTGAAGTAGAAACGCCGGTCTTACAGCCTCTGTATGGTGGAGCAAATGCACGACCATTTGTTACTCACCACAATTCGCTTGATCAAACATTTTATCTTCGGATTGCGGATGAACTCTATCTAAAACGACTCATTATTGGTGGATTCGAAAAAGTCTATGAAATTGGAAAAGATTTTAGAAACGAGGGAATGGATCGAAGTCATAACCCAGAGTTCACCATGTTGGAATATTATGAAGCGTATGCCGACTATACCGACACTATGGCTTTGATTGAAGATATGATTCAGACCGTAGCAAAAGGTGTGGATGCGACGCAAATCACTTGGGGAGATATGGAGATTGATTTATCAAAACCCTTTGCCAAAAAGCCATACTTTGAATTGTTAAAAGAAGCGACAGGTCGTGATTTATCCAAAGCCAGTTTGGAGGAGCTTAAAACGATATTTGATGAATTAAAAATCGAAATTCCTGCGAATGTAAATGTTCCACAAATGTTAGGAACATTGATGGATGATTTGGTTGAACCAAGCTTGATTCAGCCCACATTTGTCATTGATTACCCAAAGGAAGTTTCACCTTTAGCCAAACTTCACCGCAATGGGGATGAATCCCTTGTGGAACGATTTGAGCTCATTATTGGGGGATCCGAATTTGCCAATTCTTTTTCTGAACTAAATGATCCCATTGATCAGCGTCAGCGATTGGAAGCCCAAGCGGCCTTGCGAGAGGCAGGTGATGAAGAAGCTCAGCCTGTGGATGAAAATTTTCTTCAAGCCATGGAATGCGGTATGCCACCCACAGGTGGCGTTGGCTTAGGCGTGGATCGGCTTGTCATGTTGTTAACGGGGAATCGCTGGATTCGGGACGTTCTCTTATTCCCCGCACTTCGTTCAGAATAAAAAAGCGTGGCGTAAATGAAACTCAGTACGCGCATTGCCCTTCGCTATCTGAAGTCTTCTCACCAGGGCAGTTTTTCGTCATACGCGAGTCGATTGGCTGTTATCGGTTTAGGAATCGGGATTGCTTCTCTGCTAATCACCATTAGCATCATGGATGGCTTTGAGCAAACCGTATCTGAAAAAATTGCCACCTTTGATTCTCATGTTCGTATTACTCAGTTTATGGATCGAACAATTCGGATGCCTGATGCGAAGATGGATTCTATATTTCAAAATGCGCCCGTTGAATTTGAGCATAGTGCATTCATTCAAAAACCGGCTTTGATTCGAAAAAAACAGGCCGCAGAAGGTGTGATTGTTGAGGGCGTCAATTGGATTTCAAGTGATTTTGCCATTGAAGGTGAAATGCCGTTCCCAGATAAAATTGATTTACACGGGCAAGAGATTTGGATGGGGACATCCTTAGCCGATATCTTGGGAATAAAACTTGGTGACAAAATTATTTTAGCAGATTTGCAATCATTCAGCGATCCAAGTGCCAAAAGGACCATGAAATCTTTTGAGCTTGTTGGATTATTTCATTCAGGCTTACAAGAATATGACAAGACCTTGGTTTTTATTTCGATTCCAGATGCTCAAAAATTATTTAATATGAGAGACCAAATTTCAGGTTACAAAATATCTTTAAATGATAGGAAGGCCTTTGCTTTGATTCCCTATTTGCGCGAAAAAGTTTCTTATCCGTATTATTTTGTAACGTGGCGAGAAAAGCATCAAGTTTTATTTGATTGGATTGACATTCAAAAATGGCCGATACTCATTAATTTTGGTCTAATTGCTCTCGTGGGCATCGTGAACATCATTTCTGCTTTGGCCATGATTATTGTTGAGAAATCAGGGCAAGTTGGCATCCTGATGTCCCAAGGCATGACGATTAAACATATCCGAAAAATATTCAGAATTCAAGGTGCGGTGATTGGTTTTGCTGGCGTTATTTTGGGTCTATTTATTGCAGGAATAGTTATATTAATACAAGTTAAAACCCAATTGATTTCTTTGCCTGAAAATATTTATTTCATGGATCATATTCCTATTTCCATCAGATTAATGCCCATATTGATCTTGAGCATTTCTGTGGTCATTATTTCACTATTGGCATCTTTTTGGCCCGCAGGTAAAGTGAGCCAAATCCAACCCGCAAAAGTCTTGTCATACGAATGAATTATATTACGCTCATCGCACAAAAATTTCTTTCAGGAAGGAAAGGACCCGGCAAATTCACTGGGATTATTTCTATGATTGGCATGGCGGTTGGCAGTTTTGCGATGATCGTTTCGTTAGCTGTGATGAATGGATTTGAGTCCCGTGTTTCAGATCGATTACGAGGATTTGATGGTGATATTCGCATCCTTGGAAAAATTGATTCAAAGATTGTGGAGCAAATCCAAAGCCTAAATAACGTGCAATCTGTCATGCCATTTATTGAAAGAAAAGGCATTATTTCGTCCCAGGATGGGCAAGAAGTGATTGTCTATAAAGCCATGGATTTGGAAAAAATGCATGATGTTTATGACATTTATTTTGAGAAAGAATTGGAAGCTGGCTCAGGTATATTCGTGGGAAAAGCTTTAGCCTATCGTATGGGCTTTTCTCTAGGCGATCCTGTGGAATTGATGAGTCCATTGGATATGTCCTTTACATTAGGACTTCCGCCTAAAATAAAAAAAGAAATTACAGGTACATTTCAATCACAAGTTTTAGATTATGATGAGCAGATTGTATTTATTCCTATTGAAATTGGGCAGAAATTATTTAAACGAATAAAAGGTTATACTGGTATCGATATTCGAGCTAAATCGGGACAAGACATTGAGAGGCTCTCGAAAAGTATTTCAAATGTTATTGGAGAAAATTTTAGAGTACTGACATGGAAAGAACAGCATAGCACGCTTGTTCAGGCAATGGCGTTGGAGCGATTTTTAGCCATAATAATCTTAAGCCTTATTATTGTGGTTGCTGGGTTTAATTTAGCCTCGACACTGAGTTTGGTCACTATTCAAAAAATTCATGAAATTGGCATCCTGCAAGCGATTGGCACACCCAAAAAAGCCTTAAGAGATATCTTGATAAGACAAGGCTTTATCTTGGGTGGGAAAGGGACATTATTCGGGATTTTAGCTGGAATTATCTTAGTTGGCATTCAAAGAAAAATGGGAATAATTCCTCTTCCTTCTGATATCTATTTTATTGATAAATTACCCATGGAGTTAAGCCTATGGAATTTGCTGGTGATTCCCATTATTTCATTCGGCATTATATACATTGCCTCTTTCATCGCGAGTCGAAAGGCAAGTGAAATTGACCCAAAAACAGCCTTAACGTGGAACAAATGATTTTAGAAGCAAAAAATATTAATAAAACCTATGAAAATGGAGAGAATACGCTCTGCGTTTTGGATGAGCTTAATCTTACCGTAGATAAAAGTGAGATCATTACGATTATGGGAGAATCAGGTTCAGGGAAATCTACACTTTTAAATATTCTGGGCACTTTGGATCATCCTGACAAAGGAGAGGTTTATATTCAGGGAAAAAATGTGACAACTCTTCCAGAAATAGAATTAGCAGAATTGCGAAATTGTCATATTGGATTTGTATTCCAGTTTCATCATTTATTACCGGAATTCACTGCGTATGAGAATATATTAATGCCTGCCATGATTTCAGGAAATGAAGCAGAAAAAAGAAAAGAAGTGGATGACTTATTAGCTTTTGTAGATTTGGGCAATCGAAAAAATCATTTACCATCTGAACTTTCTGGCGGAGAACGATTGCGAATCGCTGTATTACGATCCATGATTAATCGTCCTGAAGTGATATTGGCTGATGAGCCTACGGGAAATTTAGATGCAAAAAATGCGAAGAAAATGATAGATCTATTTCATAAAATCAATCAAGAATATGAACAATCAATTGTGATTACGACTCACAGTCAAGAGGTAGGCGCCATTGGTCATCGACAATTTGATTTAATGAATGGAAAATTGCAGGGCAAAGGATAAAAATTTATGAAAGATAAATATTCAAAACGCGTTCAGTCAATCATGAAACTTGCAAAAGAAGAGGCGATTCGTTTGGGGCATTCTTATGTAGGAAGTGAACATTTATTATTGGGATTATTAAATGAGACTGAAGGTTTTTCTGCCCATATATTTGATATATATGATTGTGATCCAGATGAAATGATTGCCATGATTGAGGATATGATAAAATCTTCAGGCGGCACCATGACTTTAGGGCATTTGCCTCTCACGCGACGATCTGAGCGTATTTTAAGAAATGCTTTTAACGAGGCGGCTGGAGACGGAAAGTCTTGTGCGGATGATGAACATCTATTGATAGCGATCTTGATGGAAAAAGAAGGCATCGCATATCATGTTTTGGATACCTTCGGTTTAGATACAAAAACAGTAAAAGAATTATTAGCTTCAACAGATTTTGGAACGCCTATAAATACGAAATCACAGCAAGAAAAAGGTGAAAAAAGTCAAACGCCGACTTTAGATCATTTTTCAAGAGACATTACGGAATTAGCCAGAAAAGGTAAGTTGGATTCTGTAATTGGGCGAGAAACCGAGATTGAACGTGTTGCTCAGATTCTTACACGTCGCAAAAAAAACAATCCAGTATTAATTGGTGAGCCAGGCGTGGGGAAGACAGCCATCATCGAAGGTTTAGCACAAAGAATTATACGCAAGACAGTTCCCCGCGTGCTTCATAATCAACGAATTCTATCGCTAGATTTAGCTTCAATTGTAGCTGGCACAAAATACCGAGGTCAATTTGAAGAACGGATGAAGGCCATTATGCAGGAAATGGAATCAAGCGCTAATTTGATTGTCTTTATAGATGAGCTTCATACAATTGTTGGCGCTGGTGGTGCATCTGGCACTTTGGATGCATCCAATATGTTTAAGCCTGCCTTAGCTCGAGGTGATATCCATTGTATTGGAGCAACTACTTTAGATGAATATCGTAAACATATCGAAAAAGATGGTGCTTTAGATCGCAGGTTCCAAAAAATTATTATTGCCCCACCTTCGATCGAAGAATCCATCAATATTTTGCATGGCTTAAAATCGTCTTATGAAGAACACCATCACGTAAAATATTCTGATGAAGCCATTGAAGCTTGCGTGACTCTTTCTGACCGATATATATTGGATAAATTCCTACCAGATAAAGCCATTGACGTCATGGATGAGTCCGGTTCCAGGACGAATATGTTTAATTTGAAAGTGCCAGATTCTATCATAGAAATTGAAAAGTCTCTGGAAAGTGTTAGAACAAAAAAAGAAGAAAAAGTTGCTTCACAACTATTTGAAGAAGCAGCCCTTTTGAGAGACCAAGAAAGACAATATATTCAAAAATTGCAAGAGACTCAAAAGGAATGGGATAAGAATATTGGGGATGAATCAATTCAAATTACCGATGAGCAAATCGCTGATGTTGTGGCGATGATTACGGGCATTCCAGTTCAAAAAGTGGCCCAATCTGAAAGTCATAAACTATTGAAAATGAGCGCCAAGCTCAAAAAGTCAATTGTGGGACAAAATGAAGCTGTATCATCTGTAACACGCTCCATTCAGAGGGCAAGGACAGGATTAAAAAGTCCCAATCGGCCCATTGGTGTGTTTTTATTTTTAGGCCCAACAGGTGTTGGGAAAACTGAGTTAGCTAAGATTTTAGCGAAGTATCTTTTCTCGCAAGACCATTCATTAATTAAAATTGATATGTCAGAGTATTCTGAGCGTTTTTCCTTATCGCGGTTGATTGGTGCACCCCCGGGATATGTGGGTTATGATGAAGGTGGTGAATTGACAGAAAGAGTCAGACGAAATCCCTATTCTGTTGTGCTATTTGATGAGATAGAAAAAGCACATATTGATTTATTTAATATTCTCTTACAGGTATTTGATGAGGGCGTTTTAACGGATAGTTTAGGACGAAAAATAGATTTCAAAAATACGATTATTATTATGACTTCAAATATGGGCTCAAGAGAATATAATGGCTCAGGTTTT
>JABHGY010000149.1 GCA_018671775.1 Fidelibacterota bacterium | reverse complement strand
TAAAAAATAATGTTACATCCATAGAGCATTTGGCTTTTCGTTTACCCTTGTATGGAGCGATTGGATTTATTTTATTTAATATGATTGCAATGGTTGTTTATCCTGGCGGCACTTACCAAAATCCTGCGTGTGAATCATATGTTTTTAGTCAAAATTATTTTAGTGATTTGGGGCAAACTCAAACCATGGATGGCACCTCAAATTTTTATGCGAGTTTTTTCTTTAATAACGGACTATTAATCATTGGGCTTCTTACATGCTTATTTTATTTTTATTTGCCAAAATTATTTAAACAAAATTCAACAACATACACAATAGCGATCATTGCATCCATAATCGCCATTACGTCGGGGATTGCATTTTCTGGGATTGCATTAACCCCATCTAATTTATATTTAGATGCACATATGTTTTTTGTCCGTTGGGCATTTCGATCTTATTTAATTGTGGCTATTTTATACATTGCCGCTATTTATAAATCGCAGGAATGGGAAAACAAATATGCCTTATTATATATTGTATTCGCATTGATTTTATTTGGATATGTATTAATAATGGAATTTGGCCCAGACGGAAAAGATTCTTTATATGGTCTAACATTTCAAGTTGTTTCTCAAAAAATAATCGTTATTGCATTTGTTGTTTCCACTATTTTTATTTCGAATGGAGCAAAAGAAGTATCTAAAAACTTGAACTATTCTTGACATCTTTATCCAATAAACCACCAAAAGATTATCCCTTTAAACAAGAAGATTAATGAAGTATTTATGAAAAACAGCATTTTCATTTGGGTGGCTCTTATTTCAGGTGTGATATTGCTCATTCCTTTGATTGCCATGCAATTCACAAGTGAAGTGAATTGGGATTACAAAGATTTTATAATTATGGGCGTAATGCTATTCACTGCAGGATGCTTAATCGTTTTAACAAGCAGGAAATTTCAGCTCCGCCAACGCGTTTTCATCTTAATTATTATAGTAGCAATATTTCTCTTCATTTGGGTGAATGGTGCTGTCGGTATCATATCCAAGTAAGAATTTTTATTGACCCCTCTTCGATTCTCCCCTACAAAAGGGGAGAAATCAAATGGATTCGTTCGGTTATTTTCCCCTGTAATAGGGTGCTTGAATCCCGAGCTTGTTTCGGGGGAATATAAAGTTTGCCTGCCGTAACGCCAGTGCAGGATGGGGTCCAGAAATATGTTTTTATAAAACGTTTTGGACCGATGTGGAAAAACCCTCTATCTCAAAAGTTTCCCACTAAACAAAATCGCTATATTTTTTCTTCCCCAAAAGATAATGATCCAGAACGAGACTCCCTTTATAAAAACGCTTTAATAGTTCCTTATCTTTCCTCTGTCTCAATCTTGATATTTTTCTCCGTTTTTGTATTATTTTGTGAGGATGAAAAAGAATCCATACAAGGGCACGTAGAATCGCGGTCATGTGTCTGTAATCCAATTTGACCAAAGCATAGAAAAATGCTACCCATTCCAAAACAAAGCGTATGGGGAAAAAGTATAAAGATAAGGGTAAAGAATAATTGCTCAATATCATAAACAAAGAATTTCGATGGTTGAGATAAAACTTTCGGTGAGAATGCATGGGAAGCGAAACCGCATTTTTATGATAAACCACTGATTTCGGTTCAACAAAAACTTCCTGTCCCATTAAATGAATTTTCCACGATAAATCGATTTCTTCCATGTGTGCAAAAAAGGATTCATCAAATCCACCAGCAGATTGGAAAGTTGTTTTTCGGACACACATGGCTGTTCCCGATGCCCAAAAAATGGGGATTGCATCGTCATATTGTCCTTGATCTTTTTCTTGATTGAAAAAAATGCGTCCCCGAGCAAAAGGGAATCCCAACACGTCCATCATTCCGCCAGACCCACCCGCATAATCAAATAAATCCCGTTGGTAATAATTTAAAATTTTTGGCTGAACCGCAGCAATGGTTTCGTCAGATTCTAATCTTTGGATCAAAGGCTCAATCCAATTTGACTCTTGAATGGTATCGTTATTTAAAAATAATAAATATTTCCCTTTGGCACTTTCTACGCCACTATTGCACCCACCCGCATATCCTTTATTCACTTGGTTTTCTATGAGGGTAATATCAGGATGATTCGCTTTAATCCACGCCTGCGAACCGTCAGAAGAAGCATTGTCCACAACGATAATTTCAAAGGAAAAATACGTAGATTTTTTGAGGCTATCCAAACATTCGGAAAGAACCTCAATCCCATTCCAATGGGGAATAATAATACTGAGTTTTGGAATCACGTCAGGCAAAAGAAAGACGAGCCAAAAAGGCTTTACCCTTTTTCTTCAAAACTCTCCAACATTTTTTTGGCTGCTTTATCGTTCGGATATTTTTGAAGCCAATCGTTCAAAACAGATTTCGCATCGTCAATTTGTCCCGTTGATTTATAGGCATAAACCAAAGATGAAATAATGTCAGGATAGGTTTGTTGCCATTGGGTCCACTGCTTTTGACTCACTGATTTTCGACTAAATCCTTTCACCCTTACCATGGATTCTATTTGCTGAAATTCCAGTAAAAGCATCTCAAAAATTTGAATCGCCGTTTCAGAATCATCTAAATCTCGGAGATAGATATTTCCATATTCAATCCGTTCCTTCGGACGAATATCTTGACGAGAAATTAAATCTTCCAATACCGTCCGTAATTCATCCTTTTCACCCAACTCACCGTAAATGCGTCCTACTTGATAATACAAACCACTGGAGGACATTGGAATCGTATTTTCAGGAATATTCTCACTCATTTTTTTGAGAATGGCTATGGTCTGTTCCTTCAAAGACGCTAGTTTATCAGCATCAGGATTCTTGCTCCGTTTTTCCTTTTGATAATCCATGTAATATGTAACCGCCAGTTGCATATAAGCAGAACGATAATTTTGAAGCAATCGAATAATTTGAGGATTAAAATACACATCTTCGTTCCCTAAATTTCTGAACAGATAACCCGATTGATAATCCCGCGACCAATTCAAATAATCTGTCTCTTTTTCCTCGTTAAATCCATCAGGATTAAAAGCGGTTGACCACGTGGAATCGCCCACATCTGTCATGAGATTTTCGGTCATTTTTGCTAAATCAATCGATTGTGTCTTATGGCTTTTAAGTTGAAACGTCAAGCCTTGCATATCAATATATTGATCCAAGCCAATTCGATTCGTATTGGAAACGGTTACGGCAAAGAAAATCGGTACTTTCCATCGGGCATCATTGATGATTCTTAAAATCATTAAATCTTGAACCCGTAACGCTTGTCCTGCAAACGTGGGCTTAACTGTCCATTCGATAAATCCCTCTTTATTTTTGGAATCATTGTAAACAGGCACTTTAATTTTTTGTGTTTCCCATCGCATCAAATTAGAGGTCAATTGATCAATTTGATTGTCCGTCATGCGAATAAATTTGAGGCTATCTGGACGAGAATCTCTCATTTGCTTGATATACCAAGGCGTATTCAATAAACTCAAATTCACTACCGCAACATCCGTCCGAAGATTCTCTACTTCCTGCAAATACCAAAGAGGGAACGTATCATTATCTCCATTGGTAAAAATAATACCATTCGGGGCAACGGACTGTAAAATATTGTATGAATAATCCCATGCCACAAAATTTCCGGAGCGATCATGAGAATGGTAATTGGCTTTTAACATCACACCGGGAATCAATGCAAATTGCAAGATTAAAACCGCCATAATCAGTCTTTTGCCCAAGACCTTGTCTTTGAAATATTCAGAGATTTTTTCGCCAATACCCGCCGCACCCACGCCTATCCAAATGGCGAAAGCGTAAAAACTTCCTACATAGGAATAATCTCGTTCTCGAGGTTGGGGATCATCTTGATTCAAATAAACAATAATGGCATAGCCGGTCATCACAAACAAAGCGAGGACAGAAAAAGCCATCCGCTCATCTTTATAGGCGTGATACATCATACCGAAAAGACCTAAAATAAAAGCAAGAGGTAGTCCAAATTGATTCCAATCTACCCCGTCTTCACTGGATTTGGCTCCCATGGGAGAAACGGTAGGATCTGACGCCAATCCTTTCCCAGCAAACTGCCAGAGAAAATAACGATTATACATTTTTCGGACTTGGTAAGACCAAAAATAATCCCACTGCTTCCCTGAATTATAGGAACGATATTGGCTCTCTTGACTCGGTGAATAGTCTCGACCATTTTCTGGTCGCCCCACCACTTCATGAATCGGTTCAATTCCTTTATAGCGTCTAGGAAAAGTGCCAACAGATCCATATTGTTCTCGCTCAAGATAGCTCACAAAAGCTTCCACCGTTTCTGGGTCATTTTCATCAATGGTTGGATTTTGGTTGGAGCGGACAAAAATAGTGGTATAAGTAGAATATCCAATAAGAATCATCACTATAGATGTCAATGCAACTGACAATAAATGATGTTTATTCATCACGGCCCAAACCATCCCTGCAAAAATTAATATGACAAATAATACGGGGGCAGCCATGCCAAAACTGCTGGCAGCCATGTGAGGTAATCCTTTGATAATGATATTATGAATTACGTAAAATGTGACGCCCGTAATCCCAACGGTCGCTAAGAATGATTTCCATTCAAAAGTATATTTTCTGAAATACATAATCAGCGCAATAAAAGGCAAAGCCAATAAATTGAGCAAATGAAGTCCTGTAGCAAGTCCCATCATATACGCAATGATGAGGATATAGCGTTCGTGTCCCGCTTCGTCTGCCTTTTCGCTCCAAAGTAAAATAAGCCACACCACAATCGCTGTAAAAAATGTACTAATCGCATAGACTTCTGCTTCCACGGCATTGAACCAATGGCTATCTGTAAAAGCAAAAGCCATAGCACCGACCGCTGCACCACCAAAAGCAATAATTGCGTCTGTGCTATTTTCAATTTTACCTCGCCAGTGCGTTACAACTTTTACCACAACAAGATACAAAAGCATCACGGCCAAAGCAGAAGATAAGGGTGAAAGAATATTCACACGGAAAGCCACATCTGTATGAAAAGGAAGCATGGAAATAACACGTCCGATAAGAAGAAAGAATGGACTTCCGGGAGGATGAGGAACACC
>JABHGY010000148.1 GCA_018671775.1 Fidelibacterota bacterium | reverse complement strand
ATGATATGCTCCAATAATTTCTTCTGGCGTAATTAGAATAGTGTCTACACGGTTAACACCTATTATCTCAATATCACGATTCACTAAACGCTCGATTTCGTGGCGATACTGACCATGGTTCATTTCTGGTATAATAATGCGCTTAACACCCTTTACACTTTCTTGAATTATTTTTTCAGGAACGGGCCAAAGCGAATAAATGGTCATAGATGATACTTTGTTTCCATCTTTGCGAATTT
Source organism: Fidelibacterota bacterium (assembly GCA_018671775.1). Taxonomy (GTDB): domain Bacteria; phylum Fidelibacterota; class Marinisomatia; order Marinisomatales; family UBA1611; genus JABHGY01. The sequence goes on along the minus strand of JABHGY010000148.1, from coordinate 1,931 downwards.
CCTGTACCGCCGCTTCCATGGATCGGGCAGAAATGCCATAACTTAAAATAAGCGTGTCAGCTTCTTGCTCCAAATCTGTTTTGACGAGAGAGAGTTCGTCTAAATTAGATTCAATTTTTTGGATCAATCGTTCATTTAAATTCGCAATGATTTCAGGGTCTTTGGTAATGTGTCCTTCATCGTTATGGCTGGACCCTGTATAATGATGAATAGTTCCGTTTACTTGATATGGATCTAAAATTTCCCCATAAACTTCACCGGAAATTTTAGGCCAATCTGGGGCATGTTTCATATCTTCGATTGCAACAGATTCAGTTGTCATGACTGTATCTTTGTCGGAGGCGAGAAAGACTGGTGTACGAAATCGTTTTGCAAGCTTGAAAGCACGTTTAGTAAGATGGTATGATTCAGAAATATTTGTGGGCGAAAGCACAATCATGGGATAGCCTCCGGAAGTGCACCATCGCATAAACTGGATATCCCCCTGAGCGGTTGCTGTCGCGGCTCCTGTTGATGGGCCCAAACGTTGAGAAATCGCAATCACAATCGGAATTTCCATCATAATTGCAAGGCCAAGATTTTCTGAATACAGCGAAAGTCCAGGGCCACTTGTAGCCGTAAAGACCGTTGCCCCTGCTGTTGCAGCACCAATGCAATGTCCGAATGAAGAGATTTCATCTTCTCCCTGAAATCCTATGCCGCCAACCTTAGGGAGTTCTCGAAGCATATGTGCTAAAATACCAGATGCTGGTGTAATCGGATATCCAGCATAAAAATCACACCCTGCATCCAGAGCTCCCCGAGCAATCGCTGCTGCCCCGTCCACCATTTCTCTCGTTTGTTTTTTCATATTTTCCTACTCAATTGAAGTCCCAAAATTACATGTTTGTTTAATTTGAAAGCACTCAAATTGTTTAAAATATTTTGTATAATTCTTATGTAAAAAATAATGATGTCTCAGTGAAATCATGTAATTTTAGTATCTAGAAATAAAGGGAAATTATGAAAAATTTTGGACCAGATTTTTATAAGATAACAGATTTATTAACAGAAGAAGAACTATTGATTCAAAAGACAGCATATGATTTTGTGCAAACAGAATTTATGCCAGTGATCAATAAGCATTATGAAAATTCAAGCTTCCCGATGGAGCTCGTCCCCAAATTAGGTGAGCTTGGATTTATGGGATCATCTTTACCGGAAGAATCCGGTGGTGCAGGCGTTAGCAATGTGGCTTATGGACTCATTCTCCATGAATTGGAACGAGGCGATTCTGGTTTACGGTCTTTTGCAAGTGTGCAGGGTGCTTTGGTTATGTATCCAATTCACGCCTATGGCTCTGATGAACAAAAAGCCAAATGGCTTCCCGGTTTAGGTGCGGGAACATTAATTGGTTGCTTTGGACTTACAGAACCGAACTTTGGTTCAAACCCAGGTGGGATGTCCACACGATGCAAACGAGACGGCGATGATTGGATTATCAACGGGAATAAAATGTGGATCACCAATGGATCTGTGGCTGATGTGGCTGTAGTCTGGGCTCGAGATGAAGATGGACTTGTTCGCGGATTTCTATTAGAAAAGGGCATGGAAGGATTTACATCCAGTGACATCCATGGGAAATTGAGTTTGCGAGCTTCGGTTACATCGGAACTTTCTATGGTGAATGTCCGAGTTCCCGATTCTGCACGGCTCCCAAATGTTGAAGGATTAAAGGGGCCATTGGGTTGTTTAACCCAAGCACGCTATGGTATTTCTTGGGGAATGGTTGGATGTGCTGTGGATTGCTACAACACTGCGTTAGACTATGCAAAAGAGCGGAAACAATTTTCCAAGCCTATCGGCGGATATCAACTTACACAGAAAAAATTAGCGGATATGGTGACTCGCATTACAGAAGCACAACTTTTGGTTTATCGCTTAGGACGCTT
>JABHGY010000023.1 GCA_018671775.1 Fidelibacterota bacterium | reverse complement strand
TTTAAACCTTTCAAAGGAAAACACAACCTTTGAAAGGTTGGGTTCCATGTAAAGTTGGCTCGGGGTTTAAACCTTCCAAAGGTTGGGGTAATACAGTCAATCAAAAATTTTGTCCCGAAAATCGATCCATTGTTCATCAAGAAATCTTCAACTGACAAACCTTTCAAAGGTAAAAGCAACCTTTGAAAGATTGGGATCCTTCCCACAGCAAACCAAGCCGTTTACAAAAACCTTTGAAAGATTGAGATGCTTCATTTCCCCAAAATATCAATAAGCTTTTCCGCATCTTCATCTTTGTATCCCGTATGAGAATATATTATTTCACCTTTTTTATTGATAACAAATAAAGTAGGTAAATTGACCTGAAGTTTTCCTTTTTCATCTTTTTTTGCTACTTTAAATTTTTTAGTAACCACGCCATAGTTGTCCAATAAAACTGGGATTTTTGTATTAATTTTATTCACCCATTTTTGGACAATAGCTTTTTTTTCTTTATAATCAATCAAATAGAACCCCACTTCCGGAAATTTGACAGATAAACTATCCAATGCTTTGATCTCTTTCTGGCAGGGGCCACACCAAGATGCTGAAAAACTGATGACTGTTACTTTTGGATTCTTTGCTTTTTCACCATATAGATTACTGGCAAAGAAATTTTTTCCCGATAATGTAGGCAGAAAAAATGTAGGTGCTGGTACCTGCGGGAAAGCGACCGAAAATAAAAGTGTAATGAATATTATTTTTTTCATGTTTCGCGTGTTCATTTTATTAGCCCATCCTTTCAAAGGCTTTTTTGGTCTTTGAAAGGTTGAGATGGTTTATCTGTTATTTAACTGTTTTTTTAATTTTCCAATATCCCAGGTGAATTTTAATGCCGGTAAAAGAAGTGCACTCGCAAATCCATAACTCCCAACTGCAATTCTATCCTGTAAAGATGTTTTATTATAAAAATTCGTTGCATCATTTGATGAACCGGCATTCAGGTAAGCATCATAATTTTTTACCGCCAATGTTTGCATGGCAAAGCCAATCACTGCAAAAGCTGCAGAAGAACCCAATGATATCCTTTGCTTGAATTTTCCCATGTCAATGTCCTGTTGAATACTTCCATCGTAAGTCATGAGTTTGAACCGGAAATTCTTTTTCTCATTTAATGTGAGTGTAAATGTTTCCGATTGGGCTAAAAAAGAAGGATGCTTTATATCAATCGTATGAATACCGACCGGAATACCATCCAAAATTTTTGGTGTTTTTCCCTGCCCCTCTTTGTCTAAATAAATTTCTGCATCGGGAGGTTGAGTAATCACGATTAATTTCCCAGTATGACGATCTAAATTAAAAACATGCTCATAGGTTTGATCCCGCTTAATATTTAAAAATTCCGACTGTGAATGATAATCCTGAGAACTGGCTGATAATTCAACCATTCCTTCCGCTATGCGAAAATCCTGAACCGGAATATGTCCGATTTTTTGACCATTTACAAATACACTTGCTCCTTTCGGACCTCCAATAATAGAAAGGAGACCGGATCGAGCTTCTAATTTTAAATTTAGATCAAATGTTTTACCGTCATCAATAACAATATCCTGTTCTATACTCTGATACATATCTTTTGTAAGTGAAAGATGATAATTCCCCGATGGCAATTCATCCAGTTCAAATGGGGTAACCCCCTTGCTTTGTCCATCAATTTTGACCTTCGCACCCCTTGGTGTAGTTTTTACAATCAATTTACCAAATGCAGGAGTCAATAGAATATCTCGGCTATTCACACTTCCGTCAGTAATAATAAAGTTCTCTTCATGCGTATGATACAAATCTTTCGAAACTTGGATATTATATGTCCCTGATTTGATACGGTCAATACTGTAGGGTGTTTTCCCTTTCACCTGCCCATTAATCATGACAACCGATGCTGTGGGGTTAGACTTAATTGATAAACTCCCAAAATTTGGTTTGAGTATCGCTTTGACTTCACCAATCATATCTGGGTGAATAGTGACAATTTCCGTGTAGGCATAATACAGGTTTTTTTCAACCCTGATTTCATGATCCCCAATCCCAATATCTGTAATTTGCAAAGTGGTCATTCCTTTTTCAATACCATCCACATAAACGGAAGCATCGCCGGGTTCAGATCGTACAAGCAGAATACCAGTGGTCGCTTCCACTTTTGCCGCAATTCCCGGAATGAGCTTCACATCATAGGTCATTTCTTCATTTGCTATGACATTGAATTTCTTCTCCCAATCCTTGAAACTAGAGCGAGAAAATTTAATCGTATGTAGACCTTCAGCAATAGATAAGACTACCTGATTCCCTGAACTTCGACTGTTGTATTGCCCATCAATAAAAATTGCAACATTATTCTGATCGACGTTAAAAATAACTTTACCTTTTTTTGTTGATGCGTATTGGGTGAGATCACCTCCTTCTTGCACTTCACCAACCTTCGCTTCCGCCGCCAAACGCATGGCCATATTTTTTATGGTCACCTTTATGAAATCCGTTACCCGCCCCTCGTAATCATCCATATCTTGATAAATAATCTTCCCAGTCGCCACGTCAACCAACTTTATATTTAAAGAATACGAATCTAAAATCTTATCAACACTCCCGGCTACAATCTGACTCACGCCAATTAATTCACCAATCTCAACGGCACATTCATCTGCAACACATCCGGAGTTTTGAAATTTTTGTTCTTCAAGAATTTTGTCCATCATCTCCCGTTCTACAATATCAAATCGATTGGTTGTAGAAAGATAGTAGGAAAATCTTTTGGAGATATTTTTTGCGGTAATCGCATCAACTCCGCTTCCATCAAATTGCAGAACAGCAATGCGCTCTTGCCCCACAATCTGTGAAACAAATAAATAGAATAGAAGGATAATATAATTTTTCTTCATCTTTACTAATAATAGGTAATCATGATTGGTATATATTAATTACTCTATATCATTTACTCAATAATTAATGCGTCAGAACAAAAAAGAAAGCCTGGGTTAAATTAGAAATATCCTGACTTGCTGTTGCTAAGTTTTCTACAGCAGACTTTGCCACTTCGAAATAAACTGAGCCTCCAATGGATGGATTCTCATCTACAATTTTCGTAAAATCTTTCAAGTTTAAAACGCCATACTTCAGGGGCGTTGTTGCATGGACATGAGCTGTCCTTATAGCATTATCAAGTACCAAAGAAAATTCTCCAATACCAAAAGCTGGAACCTTAGACACAAAAACGGTTGATTCTGTTACAGGGTCAGTTGATGGCGGTGGATCCGTCGTTTCAAGTCTAATGATAGATTTACGTGACATGGTAAAACCATTAGCCGTTTTGACCATAATATTTTTTGAAACCTCTACCTGGCCTTGAAAAATCAATAACATTGAATCACCTGTTTCACCTTCTTTAAATAGGCATTCCTTAGGTTTACATTCTTTTAACATAACGCGTTCTGCGATTTTATTACACATTTCTTCAGTCAGCTCGCTGAAGTAATTAATTTTTTTGATTTGTTGGTGACTTGGATTCATAACTTAACTCAAAACCAGTGCTTGATGTTTTGCATCGACGATATAGTCATCAGCTGGATTAATCTCAACCGCAATGTGTTCATCGCTGTTTAAATTAATCCCTGCGCTATCAAGCTGTTCAGTAATCATGTCTCTAATGAGAGGGCTTCCGCTTTCTCCCATTTGATCTTCTAAGCTAAATCCAGATTTTTGAATTGCATAACCTAAAAGAATTTGTTTATGTTTGAATTTATAAAAAGCGGAAATTTTATTATGCGTTAAGCCTATCAATCCTTTTGGAATTTTAGAAACATAAATCCCTCTATCAGATCTTTTTTCGTTGATGAGCTTTTCAAATAACTGGGGGACACCCGGATCGGTAATATGTCCTGCCATGAGATGAGGAACATGCTCATCCGCAAAAATAATTTCATTTACATTGGCTCTTTGAAGATGAGAAACATTCTCCCCATTCAATACATGGACTATAACTTGCACATTTTCAGCAATGGCTTTTGCGGTTAAAGTCGTTAAAACTGATTTTTCTTCATCGGGCATTTCATTGGGAAGTAAACCGGAATAATCGGGAACTATAATAAGCATCCCTGCACGCTCCATAAAAGCTTTTCGCAAAACAGGCTCTTGAGTAAAATTCTCTAAAAGGTGCGTAATATCTAATCGCTGAAAACCTGAAATCCCACGTTTAATAATTTCTCGATCCGTTTCGTTTATTAATATTACGATTGGGTTTGCTTTCCTGTTTTCATTCAAAAGTCGCAAAACCGGCACCACAAACGGGTTCCATCCTGCTATGATTAAATGACCATTATATTTATTTTCGTCCAATTTATCATCTCCTTTTAATCTCTGAGCAACTAACACAGATGCAACTGCTCCACCTAACAATGTAACAATACCAAAATCTAATAGCATGATAATAATCGCTAAAAATTTTCCTAAATGGGTCACTGGACTTATGTCTCCATAACCTACCGTTGTAAAGGTAACGACCGACCACCAAAATGTATTATAGAATGTATCTAAAATATTTGGATTATCTTTCCCAATGTGCTCACTTACTGAATTTTTAAATGTATCATATTCAGCAATCGTTAAAACGATCGAGGAAATGATTAACATCGCTATTGCCCATAAGGCATATCGGAATAAATCATTATTTGAATAGAAATTTTTTGCGAAAAATGACATCCGTGCTGATATGCCGCTCTTTTCTTCTTGATAGTTTTTCCCAGGCAGATCTTCATCAATAATCTTGGACATTTCTATTTCTGATAATTGATTTAGCTGAGAAAAGACATCTTCGTCTTTCTTCAAGGTTTCTTTTATCTGTTCGCTGAAATTATTTTCTGACATCGTATTTATGCTCTGCTTGACAAATTTTCTATGAAATCAAGTTTTATATGCTTTTGGAATCTTTTGAAAAACCTGATACGCAAATTAAAAAGGCTACAATTCCCCTGTTTTTCGTTGGGAAACTTGACCATAAAACCATTATTGGCTTCATTTTCCGCCTTAATCAGAAAAATGGTATCTATTTTTTCTTTACGCACAGGGTTTTGCAAAGGATTCTATTGATTTATTTATGAATAAGCAAACAGGAATTTTTTAAATATTTAATGATATTCTTGAATGGACTTTACAACAATTTTCCGTTTGGATCGAATAGCACGAACCACCGCTTCCGCGCCAGATAAAGTGGTAATCGCCATAATTCCTTTTTGAATACATGCACGTCCGATTGCTTCTTCATCAAATCTCGATTGCGCCCCCAAGGGCGTGTTAATCACTAAATTAATTTCTCCATTTTTTATCCCATCCACCACATTGGGACGACCTTCACCCACTTTAAAAACCGATCCTGTAGGAATGCCATTTCTATTTAATTCCAATGCGGTTCCAGATGTTGCAACAATATCGAATCCAAATTCATGTAAATCTCTCGCCAAGGGAATGGCATTCATTTTGTCCTGATTATTCACGGACAAAAATACACGCCCGCTTTCAGGAAATTGATTCCCGGCGCTGATGGTGGCCCTCCGAAATGACCCCCCAAATGTATTGGAAATTCCCATTACTTCACCTGTAGATTTCATTTCTGGGCTTAAAAATATGGACTCTTCTGGGAATTTATTGAATGGGAGAACCGCTTCTTTGACTGCAATATGATTGATGTGATCCCATTGTTTTAAATCCATATTTTTTAATTTTTTTCCGACTGCCAATTTCGCAGAAATTCGAGCTAATGGAACATTTGTTGCCTTGCTCACAAATGGAACCGTTCGGCTAGCTCTCGGATTCACTTCCAAAACATAAACTTGATTATCTTTGTAAGCAAATTGGAGATTGATTAATCCAATTACTTTTAATTCCAAAGCAAGAGATTTGGTGATTCGAATAATTTCTTCCATGGCTTTTGTTGTAATTCGATAGGGTGGTAGAACACACGCTGAATCCCCTGAGTGGATTCCTGCTTCTTCAATATGTTGCATAATGGCACCGATATGAACCGTTTCACCGTCGGACAAAGCATCCACATCAAATTCAAAAGCATCTTCGAGAAATTCATCAATCAATATAGGATGCCCCGCTGTAACATCGGCTGAACGTGCGATATAATCGATCAATTGTTCTTTAGAATAAACAATTTCCATAGCACGACCGCCCAAAACATAACTGGGTCTGGCCAATACAGGAAATCCAATTTTCTCCGCAATGGATACCACTTCATCAAGCGTTCTACCTGTTCCATATTCTGGGCAAATCACATTTAGTTTATCTAAAATATCTCCAAATTTTTCTCTATCTTCGGCCAAATCAATATTTTCCGGTGAAGTCCCAATAATGGTGACACCTGCATCTGATAATGCTTGTGCAATCTTCAATGGTGTCTGTCCTCCAAACTGAACTAACACGCCATCCGGTTTTTCAAATTCCACAATATTTAAGACATCTTCAAAGGTCACGGGCTCGAAATAAAGTCGATCGCATAAATCAAAATCGGTGCTAACTGTTTCCGGATTACAATTTACCATAATGGTTTTATAATCTAAATCTTGCAATCCAAATACAGCTTGAACGCAACAATAATCAAATTCAATCCCTTGCCCAATTCGGTTTGGGCCACCTCCCAAAATTATAATCTTTTTTCCTACTAATGGTTCAACTTCATTTTCTTCATCATAAGTAGAATAACAATATGGTGTTTGCGCTTCAAATTCAGCGGCACAAGTATCCACTACTTTAAATGATGGAATTATATTTTCTTTTTTTCGTAAATCTCGGATTTCCAACTCAGTTTTATTCCACAATCGTCCAATTTGTTTATCGGAAAACCCATTTTCTTTCAACTCCCGTAAAGACAAGGTTTTCCGTATATCTACCAATAATTTAATTTGATTTAAAAACCACGGATCTATTTTGGTGATTGAATAGATTTCTTCTACTGATTTTCCTTCCATAAATGCTTGACGAACTTTTAACAATCGAAATGCAGTCCCAAAACGTAAAGTGGACATATCCAAAGATCTTGCTCGGCTCACATCTTCGTCTCCATCTGCAAGGGGTTTTGGCTCAAGTCCATCTAAGCCAACTTCCAACGAACGGAATGCTTTTTGCAAACTTTCTCGGAATGTTCGCCCAATAGACATGACTTCGCCCACACTTTGCATTTGGACGCCCAAATGTCCTGATGCACTTGGAAATTTTTCAAAATCAAATCGGGGCACCTTTGTTACAATATAATCAATGGTTGGTTCAAATGCTGCTAAAGTTTTTCCCGTAATATCATTTGGAAGTTCATCCAGAGTATAACCCACAGCCAATTTCGCGGCAATTTTTGCAATGGGAAATCCTGTGGCTTTAGAAGCCAATGCAGATGATCGGCTTACTCTTGGGTTCATTTCAATAACAATCATTCTACCGTCTTCAGGATTCACCGCAAATTGAACATTGGATCCCCCGGTTTCTACGCCAATGGTTCGCAAACATTGGATTGACCAATTCCGCATTTGTTGATATTCTTTATCTGATAAAGTCATGGCTGGCGCCACTGTAACCGAATCGCCAGTATGGATGCCCATTGGATCAATATTCTCAATGGAGCAAATAATAATGGCATTGTCCACGTTGTCTCGCACCACTTCCATTTCGAACTCTTTCCATCCCAAAAGTGATTCTTCCATGAGCACTTCTGTAGTTGGACTTGCATTGAGTCCATTTTCAATTAATTCCTGAAATTCATCCCCGTTATACGCCACTGAACCGCCCGTTCCGCCCATGGTAAAGGATGGACGAATTATGACGGGGAATTGCATTGCTTCTAACAATGATTTGGCTTCTTCCCAATTATGAACAAAACCACCTTTGGCTGTATCAATCCCCACTTCATTCATGGCTTTTTTGAATCGTTCCCTATCTTCCGCTTTATCAATAGCATCAATTTGGGCACCAATTAATTGAACATTAAATTTTTCAAGAATTTCTTCTTTATGTAAATCCATCGTCAAATTGAGTGCAGTTTGCCCACCCACCGTTGGCAAAATTGCATCCGGATGTTCTTTTTCAATAATAGCTGTTACATATTCAATGGTTAAGGGTTCAATATAAGTAGCATCCGCCAAATCCGGATCCGTCATAATGGTAGCAGGATTTGAATTCACCAAAATCACCCGGTAACCTTCTTCTTTTAGGGCTCGTGTTGCTTGCGTCCCGGAATAGTCAAATTCACAAGCTTGCCCAATGATGATAGGACCGGCACCAATAATTAATATGGATTTTATGTCTGTTCTTTTAGGCATAATCTATTTTGCTACAGAATCACTAAGTTCAGCAGCTCTGTGACTATTCTTCAAATAATGAATCATCTAAGCCTTGATTTATTTTATATTTTGAAAATTCCATCACAACCGTTCCTGCAAATTCTTTTTTCTCAGGATTAATTCCAGAATCCTTTGCAAGGTCTTCAATCTCTTGCCTGTCTGCTCCTGGACCACCAAATGGATCTCGCATAGACCATTTCCCCATCCCTTTAAATCCAATTGATAATATAGTTTTTATTGGTAAAAATACGCCATCCACTTCATCATATTCGGAAATGAGTTTAAATACCTTTTGTGAATCAATGACGGTTTCAGCTTTTGAAATCACCCACGATTCTGTATCAACCCAAAGACGCATTTTTATATTTGGAAAATCTTTTTCATCCAAATCAATATCGATTGAATCTGGATTGACTGAGCCGAACAATATCCAATGATTTCGTCCATTCAATACATCATTTCCAGACACACGAACAGAATCAAGCATTTTCAAATATTGCTTTGGAGAACCGCTCAATCCTGTTTTGGGCAGAATTGCAAATCCCCTGGATTTCACTTTTACCTTATCTGGTGCTTTGTAATAGAGTTTGATTTTTTTTCGTGGCATGCGCAGGCCGGTCATTTTAACAGATACTTTGATTTTCACTGAATAATCTTCAATGCGGTTAAAGCGCGTAATAAGACTATCTTGAATAGATTCAACTGTGGGTGTTCCAGCGAAAAGCAAGCCCGAAATTAAAATAAAATATTTGATCATGATTTGATATCTCTTTTCAAAAATACTGCTATACTTATTCCAATAAACCCGACTGTATAAATTACTAAAATACTCAAACTTTTTATGATATGATCCCACGGAATTGGATCTTTAAACGCCTGCTGCCAAACATCAAAATATGTGACAAAAATATAAGGCTCCATTTTTTCAAATAATTCAATTGGTATTGCCATTATAATATATCCAATCACAATGAGAAAAATGGCGCCAACAATCGGACCAATTGCATTATCCACCATAGCTGAAAACATAAAACATAAGGTCGCCACAACACACATAACAAAAATTGCCAATCCAAAAGAAAGCGCCATTCGAACCCAGGCTTCACTCTGATCTAAAATCAGAATACCTTTATCGAACACAATTAAGTCGCCACTGCCCAGCCACAAAGACCCGATTCCTAAGCTCATAAATGCCAAGAATAAAATGAGTAATGCTGTATAAATCCATGTAGCAAATAATTTTGCAAATAAAATTTTAATCCGACTTGTAGAGCGCGTTAATATAATCCGAAATGTTCCAGATGCACCTTCTGCTGCTACTGCATCTCCTGCTGCCAGCGCCACCAGGAATGGCATATGAATCCAGAACGCGTTCATGACGATATAAGTAGCTAAAAAGGCATTAAAAATGGACCCAACGATAAGAAAATTGTTCCCCAGTTCACTGGCATATTCATCATGGATTTCACCGCCACCATAGGAAAAGCCCCAAAGAATCAATGGCATCAAAATAGCAATTCCGATAAAGCCAATATAACTCCGCCATCGCCCGATTATTTTCAATAATTCATTATGAATCAATCCAATCATATCAAGCGCCATTTGTTCCTGTTTTGGAAAGATATAAATCTTCAAGAGATGTTTTGGAAATAACCGAATTCACCGCACATCCATTTTGAACAAGAATAAATATTATGTCACTTATCTTATCCTGCGATGTATTTACCATAAGCACACCATTTCGTTCATCACATTTGATAATCCAATCTAGTGGATATAGAATAGATTTTGCTTTTTCAATCGGTTCAACACTTATTTCTGTCGTAAATATTTCTGATTCCGTTAAAAGAGTATTCATAGAACCAGATGTTATCAATTTCCCTTCAAATATGATGGCCACGTGGGTACACATTTTTTGAACTTCATTTAATAAATGGGACGATATAAAAATGGTAATCCCCTCATTATTTAATTCTTTTATTAAATCTCGAACTTCTTTCATTCCTTGTGGGTCTAATCCATTTGTAGGTTCATCTAGTATCAATAATTTTGGTTTAGCCAATAATGCTTGAGCGATTCCTAAGCGTTGGCGCATTCCTTGAGAATAATGTTTTACTTTGTCATTTGCCCTGCTTGAGAGACCCACTCTTTCCAAGACAATTGGAATTTGGCTATACCCTTTTCCATCCATTCTTGCCAACATTTCAAGGTTGGTTTTAGCAGAAAGATGTTTATAAAAATCTGCTCGTTCAATAAATGCGCCTACCTTCCCCAAAGCCTTTTGATGCTTTTTTTGAACAGATTGGCCTTGAATAAATACTTCTCCTTCATCCGGACGAATCAAATCTGTCATCATACGAATAGTTGTGGATTTTCCACTTCCATTTGGACCTAAGAATCCAAATACAGATCCTTCAGGAATTTCCAACGAAAGATTGTCAACTGCTTTGCTTGGTCCAAAAGATTTACTTAGATTTTTTGTTTCAAGTATCATTTTATAATTGCCTCAAAAACACAAAGTTCGCAGAGTTTTTTATCAATGAATGTTTTTTACTTTCCATTTGTTTTTTTTCTCTGTGGTTAGTTTTTTTTCATCATATCAATAAATTGCTCAAATAAATAACGACTATCATGGGGTCCAGGACTTGACTCGGGGTGATATTGAACTGAAAAAGCCCGAAATTCATCACAGCGGATTCCGGCAGACGTATTATCATTTAGGTTTACATGAGTCGGATTCACATTAGCTGGAAGCGAATCCAAATCCACTACAAAACCATGATTTTGACTCGTGATTTCAACTTTCCCAGTATCCAAGTTTTTTACTGGATGATTAATCCCACGATGTCCAAATTTCAATTTGAATGTTTTGGCTCCTAATGCTAATGCTAATATTTGATGCCCAAGGCAAATTCCAAATATGGGTTTTTTCCCTAATAGTTCTTTTACGGTTTTAATCCCATATTTTACCGCTTCCGGATCACCGGGTCCATTGCTTAAAAAGACACCGTCCGGATTAAAGTTTATTATTTCTCTTGATGTTACATTTGCTGGAAAAACAGTTACATCACAGTTATTACTTTCCAATAGTCGAAGAATATTTAATTTAATACCAAAATCAATGGCGGCTATTTTGTAAGGATAATTATTATTTTGAGTATATTGATAGAAATTTTTACAACTCACTTCTTTGGCTAAATCTAACCCCGCCATTTTGGGTGCTTGAGTTAATTTTATTTTTAAACTTTCAATATCAGAATTAATTGTAGAAATAATTCCATTCATAGCACCATGATCTCGGATATGTCGCGTCAATGCTCGTGTGTCAATTCCTTGAATTCCAACAATGTTTTGTTCTTTTAGATATTCGCCAAGAGATTGTCTCGAACGCCAATTGGATGGTATTTCGGTTTCCTCTTTTATCACAAAACCAGCAACTTGAATTTTGTCTGATTCAATATCTTCTGAATTCACGCCGTAATTCCCAATATGTGGCGATGTCATGGTAACAATTTGCTTACAATAGGATGGATCAGTTAGAATCTCCTGATAGCCAGTCATCCCAGTATTGAAACAGACCTCGCCAATAGTTTCTCCTTCTGCTCCAAAAATATCACCATAAAAAAAACGGCCATCTTGCAACAAAAGAACGGCCATTGAATTAATTTCCATAGCTGAATTTGAGATAATTCAAACCAAGAAAAAAATGAATTTAATCAACAAGAATCAAAACTTTGCAATCATCAAATAAATGAAATGATTTATTTGCAGATTTTAATTTAGCGCTAGCGTTAAGAGAGACAACTGGATTTGTGCTTCCGAATATATCTTGGTTTAATGCTTTAATAATTATGGGATTATTGCCGACGCGTTTTTCTTGTTTAGTCAGTCCTAATGAGCTGGCATAAGCAACCAATCCTTTGTTAATTGCATTGCTCCGGGTTAGGCTATTCATTCCATAAATTGGGTTTCCATTTTCATCTACAATTCTTGGCGCCAACGCTGGTTTGATAGATGTGTTTCGTGCATCAATAATAATCCCCGTAATCCTATTGGTCTTGGGGATTAACGATTTTGTCATGAGATATTGTACATTTTTGGGCGCTTCAATGGCAAAGCCCACACTAGGAAAAACAATTTCGGACAATCCTATCATTGAAATGGCCATTTCAACTTGAATATGACCGTTATTAAGAATCTCGACTTCACTATATTGAAAAGCACTTGAGATATATGATGCTATTTGTTTTTCAACGATAGGATCATATTGCATAAATTCTTCAAGTGTAATTCCATTATAATTTACTTGTTTGACTAATTGACTAATGTTTTCTCTTGCTTTCTTTTTTGCAAGAGCTTGTGCAAATTTTATTTCTTTATCATTGGGTGATGCCGTTCCATTTTCAGAAAGACGAACCATTGCTTTTCCTTCACCGACAATAATTCGTCCTTCATAATCAATAAATCCACTAGCCATATTATAAATAAGTGCTGACTGAGCAAAGATATAGGTACCGCTAAAAACTATGCATATCCCAAGAGAAATGCTTTTATGTAAAAAATTCATAATCATAGCGCATAGAAGGTAATTATTTTCTATTGAAAAATCCAAATGAATCCACTGCAATGTCTAATCTTTTTTGTAGTTTCAGTATTGCAGATAAAATGAAGAAACTTGCCCTCATATTCATATTAATCTTTTTTCCTGCTTGTGTTGAAAATATCATCACAATTCGGGTTCACCCTGATGGGCGATCTCATCTTCAATTTATTTCTAAAGGGGATTCAACGGATATTTTTAATTCTGATTTTTCCCATCCAAATTCACCTGCATGGCATATAGAAACAAAATCAACCATAAAGAAGGATGGTGAAATTGTTTGGATTAAAAATTCGGCTGGGTTTGTAATGCCCGGGATAAAAGTAAGGCCTGATTCCTTAAAGCAAGCCCTTGATTATACGATTACAAGCACTATAAGAAAAAAATGGTTTTCAAAACATTATATATTTCATGCCCATTTTCCAAAAGTGTTAGATAAATATAAATCCCCATTATTATCCGAATCTTTGCTCACTGACAAAATGGATAGCATTCAATGGGTACCAGAAGCCTTGATGAATATTATAGATTCTACTTTAACCCAAATTTATCAAATGCCCGATTTCCAAAATATGCCCTATGAACAAGATCGACTTTCAAATCATTTTATGAACACTTTCTATCATATTCAATCAGAATTGCTTTTGAATGAACTCAGTGAAAATCGCAAAACTTTTATTACACGTACTTTAAAACCTTTTCCTCTATTAAACTCAAACTTTATACAAATATTCGAAGCAAAAATGAAATCTTATGAGTCAAAAATTGAAAATATTATTCATCTTAAGGATGACCATTTCAAGCTTTCTCTTATTTTACCTGGCGCCATTTTTCAATCCAATGCCAAAACACTCAATGGCGACACACTTCAGTGGGAATTCACATTGAAAGATTTCCTCAATCAAGATTATAATATGACTGCAAAAAGTATGATCTATTCTGTGAAAGACTTTCAAAAAATCATAATTTTAAGCACGCTTTTTTTACTAATTGGTATCTGGATAATTTTCAGAAAAAGTAAAAGCAAACACAGATGATGAATTTGAAAACAATCATAAGCATAAGTGCTGTTCTAATTATATGCGTTCAACTCGGATGTTTAAAAAAGGAAACTACGATGAATCCCAAAATACACCACTATCTTGGTATTGAAATGAATCAGCAAACATGGACGTTACTAGAAAAAAATAATCGTGATGAAAATGATGATATTCGAATGATGTATTTTGCAAAAGCATCCAAATATCATTGGAAACGTTCTTCTCAATTTCAAGAGATCAATGAGCAGCGTGGCGATTGGCTTATTTCTCATGTTTATGCAGTTTTAGGAGACGGGGAACTTGCTTTGAAATATGCCTCCACTTGTCTAAAGCTCACGAAAAAAAATGATTATAAAGGGTTTGATTTGGCTTACGCTTATGAAGGATTAGCTAGAGCTTATGCCATTCTCAAGCAAACTAAAAATATGGAAAAATATTTTAATTTAGCTAAAGAAGCGGGGAATGATATCGAATCAGAAGAAGATAAAAAATATTTTTTTTCTGATCTTCATTCAGGTCCTTGGTTCGAATGTTTAAAAAAATGATAGGCAAAATTAAATGAAATGCTTCTATTCATTCCTGTTGGTATTCCTTGTGTGCTTTTCAATAAACGGACAAGAGCCTGAGTCTGATTTAATCTTTGGGTTTCCTCAATTATCTTTCAAACCCTCTAAAAAACTGGTTCACCATCCTCCTATTCCCTTTTTTAAAAATAGACTTTTTAATCTCGAATTATTTGTTGATTTTCCAAGTGATTCCCTCGAAAAGACATCTCTATTCCTTCGAACAAATAAAATGAAACAATTTCAAGAGAAAATGCTCAAAATAAAAAAAGGTTTATATTCTTTTGAGTTTAATCCAATGTCTTTCCCTGGCGATTCATTGGAATATTTTTTCTATGTCGAAACTAAATCATCTGGGTATTATGCTCTTCCTTTGGATTCTGATGGAAGAATAAAGCCTCTCAAGCAAAAATTTGCTGATCCTGTTGTTTATTACAAGCAGAGAAGAGCCTTAAATAAATGAGCTCTCCCTTAAAGAAAATCAATGCTTTGCGTTCCCAGATCGAAGAGCACAATTATCAATACTATATTTGTGATAATCCACTCATCAGCGATGGAGAATATGATTTACTTTTTCGCGACTTAGAGGCTTTAGAACAAGAATTTCCAGAAAGCCTTTCGCCTAATTCTCCAACACAACGTATCGGCAATAAACCGTTGAATGCTTTCGGATCAATCGCCCATAAAACACCTATGCTTTCTTTGGCTAATGCCATGAACAAAGATGAGCTTGAAGCCTTTTATCGTCGTATTCAAAAAATTCTAGAAACGGATGACCCTAAGATTCAATTTGTTGGTGAACCAAAATTAGATGGCTTAGGCGTTGAACTTGTGTATGAGAATGGACAATTCTTACACGGTTCAACTCGAGGAGATGGCTATACTGGTGAAGATATTTCTTCCAATTTGCGAACGATCAATGCGATTCCATTAACATTAAGAACGAATGAAATCACGCCGCCAAAATTATTAGAAATTCGTGGCGAAGTGTTTATCTCAAAATCTGATTTCGACAAACTCAATCATCAAAGAGAAGCAGAAGGTGAATCCCTATTTGCAAATCCACGAAATGCTGCTGCAGGCAGTTTACGTCAACTGGATCCAAAAATTACAGCAAGTCGTCCTCTTTCCATTTATTTTTATGAAGTAGGCCTCGTAGAGGAATTTTCATTTAACCAGCATCTAGATTTTCTTAAAACGCTGAATCAATGGGGTTTACCCACAAACCCATATGTTAAAAAACTGAGCGGAATCCAAGAGATGATAAATTATCATTCAAAAATGGAATCCATTCGCAATGAGATTCCATACGAAATCGATGGCACAGTTTTTAAAATCAATGATTATGAAACCCGAAATATCTTAGGCACAAGATCTCGCTCTCCTCGTTGGGCTATTGCGGGAAAATTTCAAGCACAACAAACCACAACGCGGATTAATGAAATTGAAATTCAAGTGGGGCGAACGGGCGCACTCACGCCTGTGGCAAAATTAGATCCAGTATTTGTTGGGGGCGTTACAGTTACAAACGCAACACTCCATAATCAGGATGAGATTAATCGTAAAGATATTCGCATTGGTGACACAGTGATTATTGAACGAGCGGGAGATGTGATTCCAAAAATTGTAAAAGTTATTTTAGAAAAACGAAGTAAAGATGCCGTCCCATTTTATATCCCAATGGAATGTCCTGTCTGTCATCATGCTGCCGTTCGCCTTGGCGATGATGTGATAATTCGATGTGCCAATATATCTTGCATGGCTCAACTAAAAGGACGTATCAAGCATTTTATATCCAAACTTGCTCTAGATATTGACGGATTTGGCGAAAAAATTGTTGAGCAACTTGTGGATAAATCTCTTATTATGAGTATTGACGCTATTTTTAGTTTGGATTTAGATACGCTGAGTAACCTTGATCGTATGGGCGAGAAATCAGCACAAAATTTGCTTCATGCGATTAACGCATCAAAACAAACGACTTTTGCGAGATTTGTGTATGGATTAGGGATTCGAAATGTGGGAGAACACATTGCAAAAGTTCTGGAAAAATATTTTAAAGGTAATCTAAACTTGTTAAAAAATGCCACTATCGAAGAATTGGAAGATATCGATGAACTTGGGCCTATTGCTTCAAAGGCAATTAAACAATTCTTCTTGGATGAATCTAATCAAATAATGATTCAAAATTGTCTAAACAAAGGCGTAGTCTTAGCTCAGATTAAAATTAAAAAACATCAAGATTTCGCTGGAAAAACATTTGTATTTACTGGATTCTTAGAAAAATGCACACGAAATGAAGCCAAGTCTATGGTCGAAAAATTAGGCGCAAAAGCATCTGGTTCTGTCAGTGAAAAAACAGACTTTGTCGTTGCGGGACCGGGAGCAGGTTCCAAACTAAAAAAAGCGGAAAAATTTCAGGTGAACATTCTGAGTGAAGAAGAATTTCTTGAACTGATAAATAGATAATAATGCATAACAATAAAAAAAGAGGCTGTAATGGATAAAAAAATGATGGAAATAAAAGAGGTAGTTGGCGATCTTATTTTGCTAGTCTTAGATGGGCATGAACCTTTAAAAAAAATTGGTATCGATAGCGATAAAATTTATGTTTATGTGAATGGTTATGATGAAAATGGGATGTGGATTCATCACCCGAAATTTCGGATTCCAAATCTCACCGGAAAAGGGAAAGCAAAAACAAAAAAAGTTGAGGCTTCCATTTTAATCCCCTGGGGATTCATTGTCTCGATTGCCCATTTCCCCGGAGAAGAAGGTTACGATTTTCCTTCGCCCTTTGATCAAGAAATTGGATTCTAATTGATGTCAGCACCAGCAATCCAAATTTCAGAACTTAAAAAATCTTATGATGATGTTCGTGCCTTAAATGGGGTAAATATCAACATTGAACAGGGTCAGTTTTTTGGTCTATTAGGCCCAAATGGTGCGGGGAAAACGACAATCATTAATATCCTTACCGGCTTAGTTCTTAGAGAAAGTGGGATGACAAAAATCATGGGAAAAGATACGGTAAAAGATTACCGGTTTACCCGTTCTCAAGTTGGGATTGCGGCACAGGAACTTTCTGTAGATTGGTTTTTTCCCATCGAAAAACTCCTCTATTTTCAAGCGGGCTATTATGGGATTTCACCAAAATTTGCAAAAGCACAAATTGATCAATTACTTGATAGATTGGGGCTAAGTAAAAAGAAAAATTCAAGATTGAGGCAACTATCGGGTGGAATGAAAAGGCGATTCCAAATTGCAAAAGCACTGGTGCACAAACCAAATATTCTTATTTTAGATGAACCCACCGCCGGTGTGGATGTGGAATTGCGTCATGATCTTTGGCAATATCTTCGCGATTTGCATCAAGAGGGCACAACAATTTTACTCACCACGCACTACATTGAAGAAGCAGAATTGCTTTGTGAAAAAGTGGCGATTATAGATGAAGGGAAAATACTAAAAGAAGGGTCGCCCAAAGCCTTAACACGGGAATTAGGTCAATCTGGCATTACAATTCAATTATCCGGCGATGATGATAAACTCAGTTCGTGTTTAGAGGACTATTCTTACACACGTCAAGAAAATCGTCTTCATTTTTCTGTAGAAGATCCTGATTCAGCCCTCCCAAATATTATTAAAAAAATCAGTGCATGTGATATTCATATTCAACGTGTTGAAGCTTCAACTTCTTCATTAGAAGATGTTTTTCTAAGTTTAACAGGAAAAGGAATAAATCAATGAATTGGATAGGACTTTGGACACTCATCAAGCGGGAAGTGGGTCGATTTTTATCTGTGTATAAACAAACAATTCTTCCTGGCGTTATTTCATCGGGATTATATATTGTTGTTTTTGGTTTCACCCTTGAGCAACGCATTTCAGAAATCAATGGCGTACCTTATACTTTATTTATTTTGCCCGGCTTAATCATGATGACGACGCTTACTAACGCAACATCAAATACGGCATCTTCCATGTTGCAAATGAAGTTACTTCAGCAATTACCCGATCTTTTGACCGCACCTTTATCTGGGTTTGAAATTTCTCTTGCATATATTGTTGGTGGCGCACTTCGTGGCTTCATTAATGGTTTGATGGTAATGCTGGTTGGTATTTTACTTATCGATATGCCTGTAGAAAATTTGATAGGAACATTAGGTTTTATTTTCTTAGTCTCTTGGGCCTTTGCCAGTATGGGGTTACTCCTTGGACAAATTGCGGATACGTGGGATCATTTATCTACCATGCAAAATTTTATACTTACGCCCTTATCTTTTCTAGGTGGCATATTTTATTCCATTAAAATGCTCCCAGATTGGGCGCAATCTATCAGCCTATTTAACCCTATTTATTATATGATTAATGGTATTCGATATACGGTATTGGGCGTTTCAGATTCTGCACCTGCAACAAGTTTTTTAATGGCACTAGCCATGACTATTCTTTTTTCTACGACCGCAATATTTGCGATGACAAGCGGGAAAAAAATTAAACAATAATTCTAATGAATCGAATATTTTTTATTTTGCTCAGCTTTTCTTTTCTCTGCGCACACACGACGAATCAAGATAGTCTTCCAAATTGGAAATATTACTCTCAGCTAAGTGTTGTTCAAGATTTAGAGTCTCAATCTGGGCTTGGTTTTTATTTTAGAGTCAAACGTGTGAATGGAAACCAATTTAATGATTTTCGTTTATTTGGAAATTATTTAAACAATGATTCTTATCTTTATTTGAGGCATAAATCCAGTCACATTTTTTCTAGCTATAATAAATTTTATCGTTTTATAACCGTTTCATATGAACAAAATACGCTTGCTGATTTAAATGTAAGATACCATTATAATAATGGTTTTGGCTATTTCATTCAAAAAAATAATCAGGGTAATATAACGTCAGAATTAGGGATTGCTTACGATATGTCTGATTATTTGAATGCGAGCTGGAAAACTTCATATATTAAATATGCATTTACCTGGGATGCCAAATTTTCTAAAATTGAATCAAAAATGGAATTAGAATATTTTTCCCAAATTAGTGATATTAATGAATCCGATTTATCTAGATTCCAAGGACTAGGAGAATTACAATTTCATATTTGGGAAAACGTCTCGTTTTTTGTCACTTTTATTCAAGAGCTCGATAAAAATACTCAGTATAACCGAGGTGCAACAACAATATCCTATTCAATTGGATGGGAAAAACCATTAAAAGGAAAATATTTCAAATGAAAAAAATAATTTACAGTTTTCTCTTTGTGGCTTCATTTCTCTACCCTCAAGAGAATGCACTTGCACTTGAACAAAAAAAATTACTCATTCTTCCCGCGGAAAATTATGAAGATCCAAATTCTATTTCTTCAAAAACCACAAACATTATTGCATCTGAGGCTATAAAGCTAGGGCGCTTCGATGTGATTGATCGTTCTTTATTAGACGCTATTTTAGCAGAACAAAAACTTCAGCTTTCCGGCTTAATGAACGAGGATGATATTATTGAAGTAGGAAATCTTTCTTCTGCTGAGGAAGCACTCTTTATTAAAATTAATACCTTTGGACAGAAAGGAGTCCCACCCAAAGAAAAGAATGATAAGAAGAAGGAAAAAGAGGACGAAGATGATTCACTTTTGGAATGGATTGTAAAAGAAGCAATTACGGCCACCATCGATAAAAAATTGGATGGCGTTGAACGATATCCAAATAATATTCAGACGGTTATTCAAGCAGAAGTGCGTCTTATCAATATCGAAACAGGAAGCGCCATACGCTCATTTCAATTATATGGGCATCATACCGGTGGCATAAAAGCTGTTTCATTAAATAAAGCTTTAAAAACGCTTAGATGGCAAGCCCGAAAAAAACTAAAACAATTATATATACTTTCTAGTGAAATTATAGAACTGGATGGAAGGAAAATCAGTATTTTTTCTGGGGAAAATTTAGGTTTAAAACAAAATTCAATTTTCGAAATAAGTTCAAATGATCGACAAAAAACAATTAAAGGGAGAACCATTACCTTGCCAGGAAAGCCTCGAGGGTTATTGCGGATTACGGATGTGGGGCCTGATGCAAGTTTTGGCGTTATTGTTCGAAAATGGAGATCAGTTCAAGAAGGGAATAAAGTGTATGAGCTCATTGATCCTCCTACTGTTGTCGATATAGAAATAGGGCAAAATACAGCAAATGGAATAAAAATTGAATCCCGACTTTGGGTAAACCCATTTAATAAATATACATGGAATATTTCTGGCGGCTTAGGCACGGTAGAAGATAGTCGAGAGGACATGGACCTTTTTCTTGGGCTTGGTATTGGGGGACAAGTTCAACTATTTCAATTGGGTCCAATTTCACCTCGCTTTGGAATCAATTTTCCTATTCGCTTTACCTTTACAGAAGATGACGATGCTCATACCGTTTCTTCTTTTATTTTTTCGCCGGAAATCGGTGGTGAAATCAGTATCTTAATAGGAAAAACGAAAGATCTTTTTATTACTACACATTATACCTTTACTAGTTTACAAGGGAAATGGACTTATACTGAAAATTCTGATGATGAAGACGGAGAGCTCAAAACATTGGATGCGGTCTGGGATAAGCCTGAACCCAAAGTGAATTTAACAGGACTTCACTTTAGTATCGGCTTACGCTTTATTTCTTTTTAAACTCGCAAGAGAATCCTTTGATTAAAAAGGATTAATTAAAGTTAAACGAAAATAGCTTGAAGGTGAGACTTCATTTTTCCATGCATCTATCGTTTGTGCTTGTCCGAATCCTATGACAAACAGTGGCATTTTCATCAACCTTAACGTCGCTCTTAATTCGTATCCTGCCGTTACAAGTATATCCTCTTGTGTTTCTCCAGATTGCCACGCATTTCCAAAATCGGAAATCAAAGCAAAAGATAAATCGCTCAATTGAAATATTAATGCTTGGGCTAAATTTAATTTAATCCCTGGCGAACGAAACTCAACCGTTCCCATAAAAGCACGATTTCCCAAACGATTATCATCCCAACCTCGTAAGTTCATATTTTCTTTCCATGGCAATGTCCCTCCCATCAGATAAAAATTTGCGTCTTTTGTTATGCCAACAAATTCCTGACTCGGGTAATTATCTCCTGTCAATGCTTCAGATTTGAATCGACCATAAAGCGCAAAAGGTCCTAAACCCACATTTTTATACAAATCTGCAGAAAATCGATTATAGGTAAAATCTCCCCATAACTTTTCACTGATATTGTAATAAGAAACGGAAAGGCCAAACCCATTTTTAGGCAATAATAGATTATCACGATGAGGCCTTTTATTTGACCACATGTAGCGAAAATACATGGTCCCCTCTTTGCCTGACTCTGGTTCTGGAAGTCCATTATCTGAAAACACATTAGTATCGTCTTCAAAATCTACCGGAATCATGGCTGAACGGTTTAAAAATTGCAATCCATAATTTAAGGTGTGACTGGAAGAAAGGTTTCGCCCAAAGTTAAAAGGGATTTTTCCCCAAAAAGACCAACCATCAAAAACCTCAAATAATCCCGTTCTGCTCTTGTCATAAGGCCGCCATGTGTAGTTGATATTTTGATAATAGTTAAATCCCCAAAATCCACGAAAAAGTGCATGTTCTGCATTTTGATATTGAATCATGGTTGCACTAGTATCATAATCCGTATAAAATGTTCCTGCTAAAGTATGTCGCCCTGTTGCATCTGTCCATACGCCCAAACTTGAAAAACTCTTGCCATCTGGAAAAATCATCGCTTGCAATAACTTAACATGACGATGAAACCCATATTTTTTGGGCTTGGAAAGGGAAACCGATTGATAAGGATCTATGTTGACCAGCGGATGGTCTGGCGTTTTTGTCCGCCAAGAAGAATAATGCTCACGTGTCTGTAAAGTGATTTCTTCTACTTTTCGCTCCGGTGAAATATCCACAACGCGCACTGAATCTACATCGCCTAAAGTCAAAGCTGTTATTGCCGATTTATCTACACTCCAAGAACGACCCCAAACCGCTTCTCCTACATCTGTATTCCGAATTGTGGCATTATTTACTAAATCAATGGTGTGTAAATTGGGCGTAGAACCAAGATGAGACGTATAGGATATTTTGCTTCCATCAGGATGCCATAAGGGCAAATAATCCACTTCCGGATTATTTGTGATGACCCTTTCCTCATTTGTTTTTAAATCTAAAATATGAATATCCACATTTCCATCCACACCCGACTGAGCATAAGCAATCTTATGTCCATCCGGACTCCAAGCTGGCGTAATAATTTGGACATCTTCTTGGAAATGCGTGATTTGGATGAGAGAATCACCGACAGAATTAATGGTAAATAAATTTGAGATACTGGCTTTGTGGGCGACAAATAAAATTGTCTTTCCATTGGGATGCCATTGAGGAAATGAAGCTCGGGCAGAGGAGGTGAGACGTGTTTTCTTTTTAGTCTCAAGATTGACCGTCCAAATATCCCAAAGTAAGCTTTGATTTTTGCCAAAACGAAATTTAGCATACGCGATACTCGAATCATTGGGCGCCACATCGATAAAGGAATGAATTCGACCAAAATCAAGTTCGCTCGTCGTCCAAATAGGTTTAATTGTTTTTGGTTTTTCTTCTTTTTTCTTTGCGTCTTTAAGTGCTTTCAATCGTGCTTTATTTTCGCTCGCCGTATCTCGAACGGTTAGCATCAGAGAAATATCACCTTGTCCTTTTTTATTTTGTCCTACAAATGCGATTTTCAAACTATCTGAAAAATAGTCGAATCCCCAAGCCTTTTTCACAGGAAATTTATAAACAGAGCCCACTTCTTCTAAGGCTTCCTTTTGCGCGCGATATCCATAAAAATATGTATTCATGTGGCGACGCCAATCTTCTTGAAATTGTTTTAAACTGATGCCCGTATGCTTTTCGAATGCATTTTCAAAAAAGAACAATCCCACTTTATTTCGATCGTTCAGTATCTTAACGATGCTTGAATCACCAAAGCGATCTGCCCAATATAAGGTTTTGGAAAATCCATCATTATGAGGATCTTTTATTTTATGAACGGTTCCACGAAGGACATGTGCCTTATGAGATAAATCATAACGATGGGGTCTCCAGCGTTCGGTAAAATACTCCGCCAAACCCTCAACAACCCAACCAGGCGTCCCTGAAAATAGCATATCCATTCCGCGAGGCAACCAAGATTTTGTTACATTAAAAAAGACAATATGCTGAAGCTCATGTGCTAAAACCGTTCGAAGCCATTTTTCGTCTTCTGTCCAAACGGCTACTTCGTTTTGATCTACCCAAATGACCGTATGGTTGCTGGGCATGGCAAATCCATTCATAATTTCATCTTCGGCCGTAAAAACAATATCAATGCGTGGCAAGGTATCTAAATCAACTTGCTTCATGAGTATTGGGCGAACTTGTTCCGCGATGGAAGCACCTCGCTTTGCGATGTCTTCAATGCCCTGATGGTAATGGATATTGAAATGCTCAGACTCAATTGTCTTCCATTTTAATTCCGGGTGCACGCGACCATTCATCATCCACGCTCCTGTGGCAAATAAACTGTTTATCGTTATGAGTAATATGATTGTTTTTTTAAACATTTTTTCCTCTTATTGTTATTGATGCTGAAAGTTAAACCCCAGTCAAACCTTGAAAGATAATCAAAAGGGATTTCGCATGAATTTGTCTCTCTTAATTGTTTTAGTCTTTTTTTTTACTTCTGTTTACATTTCTTTGTTTCAAGACCCCAAATCTTAAATCCTTTATTATCATTTTTCCTTGGTTTTCAGGAACTGAAACAATTTTAACTTGAGCAAATTCAAATAAAGAATAATCAAACATTGAAATACGTGCAGGGTTATATCTCATGAGGAACCTCATTTCCATATCATCAAGTCCTCTCAGATTGCTTAAAGAATGCCAGTCAGTCCATTCGTCATTCGAATCAGCAAATCTAAAATACATTTCAAGCTTTTGCACATGTTCACTAATACCACCAATCGGCACTAAAAGATCGCTTACTTCGTATGTCACAGTCATTTCATGAAATAAAACATCAAATTCGATTGGAACTGTGATTAGGTTTGCTTCTTCGTTTGATTCGTGAATTATTGTTGAATCTGTAAACTGTAAACCAGAGGAGGATTCTATATGTAAATTTGGAGTGAAATAAATATGATCGACGCCCATCCCACCATTGTCTCGTTTTAAAATATGGCTCGGTCGGTTTGTTGTATTTTCGTATTTTTTGGGCTTACAGCTCCAAAATATAAAACAAGACAAAATAAAGAAGGTAAGTATTACTTTTTTTATCATTCTGCGTTTCCTTTTTGCGTGAGTCAAATCTTTACTGTAATGGCTTCTTTGATAAAATTAATTTACCACTTCTATCAAATCGGATACTATCTCTGATCTTAAAACTTTGCCCTTGTATGGTAATATCCCTTGATAATTCACAATACATCAATTGGCCATTGTTGTAAAAATTTGTGCTTCCATCTTTCCCGTGGAATCCATGAAATATGGCAGAGAAAAATCTAAATTTTGAACAAGGAATCTCTTGAATGATTTCATCCTGCACAAGCCATGCAGTCTTTAATTGCCCATTGGGATAAAAACCGGTCATAAAACTGTGTCCCCCGCCCAGACAATAATGTCCTTGTATCATCATATCTTCTGGTAAAAAACACCAATTCATTGAACCCTCTTTTGTAAAATGTACCCCTGTTCCCTTAGGAAAGATTTGTCCAGAAATTGTATCCGCTTTTGCCAAACGACAAAATTCGATTGTGCCATTATCATAATATTGTGCTATTTCACTACAGGAAATATCCTGCCCATATCCTATGGTAAAAATAATTAGATACAAATAAAGAAAACCGATTTTCCCTAAAGTTTTGCTCATGATTAGATGCAATTAAAATCTGCTAATGCTTCTTCTAATTGTTTAGGGTGGATGAATTGAATAGCATTCATTCCCACTTTTTTGGCAGATTCAATGTTCTCCTTGAGATCATCAATAAATAGACTACTTTCCAATTTTGTCTCTGCAATTTCTACTGCTTTCAAATAAATCTGTTCATCCGGTTTTCTTAAACCAACTTCAAAAGAATAAACTGCTCCATCAATCAGTTTCGGAAAAGAATAGGCTGATATATCTTTATGAATATGCATGGGATTTGTGTTAGACAAAAGCCACGTTTTTTTATTTTTGGAAACCTTTTCCAAAAGTTCAACAACAGGTGTTTCCTTTACAATGTACCTAGACCAAGCCTGCCAAAATTGTCCACTTGTTAAGCCGTTATGATAAGGCAGGTTTTCACGATAAGCTTCAAAAAAAGTGTCGTCATCTATTTCTCCTTTTTCATAAGCATCATGTGCTTTTCCAGGAAATGTTTTTTGAATAATTTTTATGTCCAATCCTGTATAAATAGAGAGTTGTTTGTGGGCCGCTTCTGGCGAAATATCCAATAAAACACCACCAATATCAAAAAATACGGTATCTATTTTTTTACCATTCAAACGGACCATCCACAACTTTCCAAAAATATAAACTCATGATTGTGCGAAAAGGTCTCCACTTTTCAGCTCTCTTTTCCATCTCGTTTGGCTTAGGTAAGTCCGGCAACTTAAAAAATTGTTGAAACCCTTTTTGCACGCCTAAATCTCCCAAAGGGAAAACATCCGGACGATTTAATGTGAAAATTAAAAACATTTCAGCTGTCCAAGGCCCCACACCTTTGATGGAAGTTAATTGTTGAATAATTTTTTCATCTTCTAAGTTATCTATGTTCTCAGCATCAATCGCGCAGCCCATAAAAGCTTGAGCGATATTTTTCACATAATGGGACTTGGCGTTAGATAAACCAACAGATCTCAATATTTCATGCTCTGTATCAAATACATCTTTCGGACTTGGATAATCTTTGCCATGGTAAAGGGCAATAAATCGATCAGAAATAGTCTTCGCCGCTTTCCCGCTTAATTGTTGATAAATAATCGCACGAGTCAAAGAATGAAAATAATCATATTCTCTTGAAAGCTTAGTTAAGGTTAATTGCTCGAATAATGGAATAATTTCTTTGTCTACATTTTTGAGAAATTGGAGTGCCTCTGAGACTTCAAATCCGTTTTTATTTTTCACAGACATAAATCTGATAATCACTTTCTTCGTTAAAGGGCGATTTGTCATGATCACCATATTTATTCAGAATGGTAAAACCGGCGTCACAGAGTAGCCTATCCATCGTATCTGGAAAAATCATATGCATATCAAATTCAAATAAGGATGCTTCATCAATTCCCGTTTTATAAAAATACCAGTAAATATGATTTATCTGGGTTTCTGCCTCATAATGATTCCTCTCTTTTACCATACCTTTTAACCCATCTTCTGGCCACGTGAAATTTGTGACATGATATAATTTAGTATCGTCTTTATATAAAAAACTGGGATCTGGAATAAATAAATCGATTAAAAACTTCCCGCCATCGGATAAATGATCAAATACAGATTCTAAACATTGGAATGCCTCTTTATTGTTCAATAAATGAAAAAATGAATTAAAACCAATAAATATAAAATCAAATTTCTTTCCCAAAGAAAAATTTCGCATATCTCCAAGAACGACTTTCCCTGAATAACCTTTGGACTGGATTTTTTGATTGGCAAAATCAACATATTCTTGACTGGAATCCACGCCTAAATAGGAATGACCTTTTGCCATTATCTCCAAACCCAAGCGTCCTGTCCCTGCGGCTAATTCTAATACGGATCCATTAATTTCATCTGCCAATCCAGTAATAAAAGCTACATCATTATTTTTCCACCAATTGACCGCATCATATAATGCGGGCTCTGAATAAATATTCCGACTCATAATTGGGTGAGAATTATTTACTTAAGAATAACGAGTTCTTTGGTCGTTTGATTCAAAACTTCACAACCATCTTTTTGGATAATAACATCATCTTCAATCCGGACACCGCCAAATTCAGGAATGTAAATACCCGGCTCAATGGTAACGACATAATTTTCCTGCAAGGTATCAGTACTCATGGCACTCAATCGTGGCATGGTGTGAATTTCAAGCCCAAGACCATGTCCTGTAGAGTGAATATAATATTCTCCATAGCCCGCTGCTTCGATGTGAGTTCTGGTTAAAGCATCAGCCTCTTTGCAGGCCAAACCTGCCTTAACGCCATTCAGCCCTTTTTGCTGAGCCTCCCTTACAATTTCATATATCTCGCGATGGCGATCCGTTGCTTCGCCCACAACTGGTGTTCGCGTCATGTCTGCATGATAACCAGCATATTTTGCTGCCGCATCAATTACGATAAAATCCCCTTTTGCAAATGGTCGATCTCCAGAAACGGCGTGAGGTAAAGCGCTATTTGGTCCCGTAGCGACAATGGGAGAATACGCTTCCCCATCTCCGTAAGCACGATAACGAAAAGATAATTCGTTGGCGATTTCTTTTTCTGTAACACCCACTTTTATCATAGGAAGCACTTCTGTATAAACTTGATCTGTAATTTCTACAGCCGTGCGGAGCGCGTCTAATTCCGTCTCATCTTTTACCGCTGCGAGTGTTTCAATTATTCTACTGGTTTTTTCCCACTTTACTTTTGGGAAGGAATTTTTAATGCTTTCAAATAAATTTACAGAGACAAAATCAGATTCAAATCCAATGGAAATTCCATCGCTCATTAGATTCTCTTTGGCCATCATTTTTAGGTGAGAGTCATTGCCAATGACACACCTAAAGCCTTTAACTTCATTTTTTGATTGAGTAAGATAACGACCATCCGTAAAAAAATATTCCTTATCCATGGTAATTAAACATGAGCCGGATGATCCAGTAAATCCAGAGATATACCGGACATTTGTTAAATTAGTAATATAGATACCATCAAGTTTTTGATTTGACAATACTGCTTTGAGTTGGGTTAAACGCCGAGAATAAATATTTTCACTCATAATTTTTTAGCTTTTAGAAATCAATGCTTTGATTGCTTTCCGCTCTCCTTTAATTTGCTTTTTTGATTCGTTTTTTTCTTCCAAAATATTTAATACTTCTAATGCTTGATCTAAAAGCCCCTGATTTTTCAAAACGGTAACCATCGTAAATGTGGCTAATCTTGAACTGATTTTTAATGGCTCACTATCTTTTTGATAGGCGGGGATTACTACAGCTTTTGTTTTTACTTTTTTGGATGCTTTTACCTTTTTTGTTTTTTTAACGACCAGCTTTTTATCTTTTGTCTTAGCTGATTTTTTTTCTATCTTCTTTTTAGGTGCTTTAGCTTGTTTTTTAGGAGATTTTTGTTTTGTCTGCTTTACTTTTTTATGCTCCATTTCCATCCTTTGCACAAAAACTTGAGCAGCTTCATTTTCAGGATCCAGTTCCAAAACTTTCTTCCAATGGGTCTGGAGTGTCTTAGGCGATCGCTCTAATTCCATCTGAACTTGACATAAGATCAATCGAGCAGATAAATGCTCAGTAGGATGATTAATGCATTTTAATAATGCTTTCTCTGCTTCCTTATAATTTCCCGTTTGTTTTTCAATCAAACCTAAAATATAATAACCACTTTGATCATTTTCATGATGCGACAATCCAATTTCACATACTTGTTTTGCTCGCGTAAAATCTTCATTCTCATAATATTTATCCGCCAGAACAGGAAATAAAATGCTCTCCATATGATCCGCGAAATAAATTTCTAAATCAACTAAACTATGAATATTCATTTATCGACGGTTTTCTGAAACCCAATTTGTAATAAAATCAACTGTTTCCTGAACGGGTGTACCCGGTCCAAACAATCCTCCAACTCCAAGTGCTTTCAATGCATCGCTATCTTTTTGTGGAATTATTCCGCCTCCCACCAAGAGGATATCATCAATCCCTTTTTCTTTCATTAAACCAAGGACACGAGGGAAAATGGTCATATGGACATTGTTTAAACTAGATAAGGCAATCACATCAACGTCTTCTTGTAAAGCTGCTGATACGATCATTTCAGGTGTTTGACGTAAGCCGAGATATATCACTTCCATTCCAGCATCACGATAAGCTGCTGCTAAAACTTTGATGCCACGATCGTGACCATCTAAGCCTGGCTTTGCCATGAGTATTCGTATTTTTCTTTTCATAAGTGTTAAATTTAAAATGTCTCAATCTGAGTTCATAAGCAAATTCATTTTACTTTTTGATGCTATTTAAAACAAAAGTAACAGGACCATTATTCACTAAAGAGACATCCATTGTTTCACCAAATTCCCCCGAAGAAACAGGAACCTTTTGTTCTTTTAATTTTTCCATAAAATAAATATAAAGTCGGTTAGCTTCTTTTGGCGAGGCCGCGTGGATAAAACTTGGACGGCGACCTTTTTGTGTATTTCCACAAAGGGTAAATTGACTTACGACCAAGGCGGACCCCTTCACATCTAATAATGACAGATTCATTTTCGCATTTTTATCATTAAAAATGCGCAACTTTGTTATTTTTTTTACTAAATATTCTGCGTCAGATTCAGAATCGTTTTTCTCAACGCCCAACAAGACAAGTAAACCATTTCCGATCTCGCCCACAACCGTATCTCGAATAGATACTTTTGCTTTGGAGCAACGTTGAATTACAGCAATCATTCGATCCAAATATTTTCTTTACCGTAGATCTCTCTCAGCTGCCTTAAAAATTCTCTCTCGGTAGAAACTTTTATATTATGCGCTAAAACTCGCGTTGGTTTGGTTTCTTTTCCATTTGAAAGATAAAAAACCATACTACAGTTTCCAGGGAACCGATGGGCTAAGGAATAAACTTGCTCGACAGATTCCGCATTGGATAAATCAGATTGAAATCGAATATTCAACCTTGAAGAAAGTAAATCTCTAACGCGATTTATGGGTATGATTTCATCAGCCAACATTTTAAAATCAGAGAAATCAGTGTTGTCAGAGGGTTTTCCTTTTACAAAAACAACTTTTCCTTCTTCAACTAATTCTCCATAGTCTTTGAAACAGCGACTAAAAACGACGATCTCGGCACGTCCGCCCAAACAATCCAAACTGAAAAATGCCATGGGATTATTTCTTTTGTCAAAACGACGAGTTATACCTGTAATGAGGCCTCCAATCGTAACAACATCGTTTTTAGACAAAACCATATCGCTATCAAAATCTGCATTGGAAAATTCTTCTAAGTCTTCTGCGTGCTTAAGTAACGGATGCCCCGTTAGATATAGGCCTAAAACTTCTTTCTCTTTTTCTAATGTTTCTTGTTCTGACCATTCAGAAATATCCGGTAATCGTGGCGTTCTAATTAAATTACTTTGGCCATCTGCATTTCCAAACATATCTACCTGATTTTTATCTTTACTGCTTTGCATTTGTTGCCCATACCGAATGGCATCATCAACGGCATGAAACATTTGAGTCCTTGTGCCTTCAAAATTATCCATAGCGCCAGCAAGGATGAGGCTCTCCAAGACTTTTTTATTGACGGTCCTTTGGTCCGCTCTTGCACACAAATCATAAATAGATTCAAACGAACCATTCTCTTCTCTGTCTGCAACCATATTTTCCAACGCTTTAATCCCTACATTTTTTATGGCGTTTAACCCATAGGAAATTACTTTTTCGTTCACGGGTTTAAAATGCACATCAGACACATTAATATCAGGAAGATTTACCTCGATATTTGATTTTCTACATTCATTGAGTAATATTACAATCCGATCCGTAGTGGACATTTCACTAGTTAAGTTTGCTGATAAAAATTCTGCGGGATGATGCACTTTAAGCCAAGCCGTTTGATAAGCAATATAAGCGTAAGCCACTGAGTGACTTTTATTAAAACCATACTGGGCAAATTTTTCTATCAAGGCAAAAATACTCTGCGCTTTTTTTTCAGAGATACCTTTTTTTCTAGCACCTTTAATGAATTTTTGCCCCATTTCATCCATAAGGGCTGTAATTTTTTTCCCCATGGCTCGACGCATCAAATCTGCTTCAGCTAATGTAAAATCCGCAACCTCATGCGCAATCTGCATTACCTGTTCTTGATATACTATAATTCCGTAAGTCTCTTTCAGGATTTTTTCCATAATGGGATGAGGATAATCAATCGCTTTTTTTCCATGCTTTCGATCGATAAATTCTGAAATATTTTGCATCGGACCTGGACGGTATAATGCATTCATCGCCACCAAATCTTCTAATACGGTTGGCTTCAACTTCTTTAGGAATTCCCTCATCCCAGATGATTCAAATTGAAAAACACCAATAGTTAGGCCTTTTGCAAACAATTCATAGATTTTTGGATCTTCCATATCAATTTTTTCAATATCAATCGATTCACCTTTTGTCTTGATTAATTGGATCGCTTTATCAATAACAGTCAGATTTCGAAGTCCTAAAAAGTCCATTTTTAATAGACCTAATGCTTCCAAACCTTTCATATCATATTGACTGGTAACGTCCCCCGCGCTCGATTTATAAAGTGGAACGTAATCTGTAAGATTCCCAGGAACAACAACAACCCCAGCGGCATGGGTGGATGCGTGTCGATTCATCCCTTCTAGAATTTTAGCTTGCTCAATGAGTTCCTTGTATGTGCCTTCTGCCATTTTCTGAAGCTCGGGGCTTTTTTTCAATGCGGCATCTAGGGTAATATTTAATTCGTTTGGAATCGCTTTTGCAATACGATCTACTTCATTATAAGAAAAGCTTAATACACGGCCAACATCTCGCACCACCTGTTTCGCTTTCATTTTTCCAAAAGTAATAATTTGAGTAACAGAGTTTTCTCCATATTGCCCTTTAATATAATCAATCACCTCGCCACGTCTTTCAATACAAAAATCAATATCAATATCGGGCATACTAACACGGTCAGGATTTAAAAATCGTTCAAAAAGTAAATCATGTTTTAAAGGATTAATACTTGTAATGCCTAAAGCATAAGATACCAAAGATCCAGCTGCCGATCCACGACCTGGGCCAACAGGAATGTCATTATTTTTCGCATATTTGACAAAGTCCGCTGTAATTAAAAAGTAGCCCGCGTATCCCATTTTTTTAATCACCGCCAACTCATGGTCAAGCCGTTTTCGAGTATCAGGCGCAATTTCGCCCAATAGATTTTCAGTCCCCGAATCGGACAAAAATTTTAAATAATTATCTGGGTCTTGCGTGCTTGCATTTTCTGGAATCATATATTTTGGCAAGAGTAGATTCCCAAAAGTTAAATCCATATCAATGCTATCCGCGATACGACGCGTATTTTCTAATGCACCAGAATAATCCTTAAAAAGATGATGCATCTCATCTTGTGTCTTAAAATAAAATTCTGGCGTAGCATAGCGGAGCCTATTGACATCACTCCGTTCTTTTCCTGTTCCAAGGCAAATATGAATGTCATGAGCATCTGAATGTTCTTTTTTTGCATAATGGGCATCATTAGTGCACACCAATGGCAAACCCAAATCTGCCGATAGTTTTTCCATATTTTTAATATTTTCTGCTTCTTCTGGGATGCCATGATTCTGAATTTCCAAATAATATCGATCGGGAAACATTTCTGAAAATTTGAGCGCTAATGCGCGTGCACCCTGATAATCTCCTTTCAACATTTTCTCTGGGACGGCCCCTTTTAAACAACCCGAAAGGCAAATTAGACCTTCACTAAATTCAGCAAGCATCTCCATGTCGATCCGAGGGCGATAATAAAATCCTTCCAAATAACCTGCAGTGACTAACTTCATCAAATTTTTATAACCGGTTTTATTTTGGACGAGTAAAACAAGATGGTTATTTCCCCAACCATGTTCTTGGGTTGTCTTCTTTTCAAAGCGACTGCCTACAGCCACATAAACTTCACAGCCAATAATGGGCTTAATTTTTGCTTTTTTCGCTGCTTTATAATAAGGCACTACGCTGAACATATTCCCATGTTCCGTTAGGGCAACAGAATCCATATTCAAATCACCAATCGTATTCACAAGCTGATCAACCCGTTGTGCTCCATCTAATAAACTATAGTCTGAGTGATTATGAAGATGTACGAATTCAGATGTCATAAATAGAGCCTAAATAAATTGCAAGCAAACCAATGATGGTGCTCATTTTTAATAATTTCGCAGCGTGGATTGCTGTCTTTTTCTCTGGGTTTTTCAGCAGTGAAGCTACAACGATTCCCAAAGGAATCTCAACGCCCAAAATCAATAATATGCCATAAACTAAACTATACATTCCTATAAGATATGGAATAAAAGCACCAACACCAACGATTGCGGAAAAAATCGCAACCAAGCGTACGCTCTTTTCAGTGCCAGCCATAATTGGGTACGTATGAAGTTGAGATTGCTTATCTCCCTCTAAATCTGCAATGTCTTTTACTAACTCTCGAATGAACGTTAGACCAAAGGCCAAAATAGCAGGAAGGAATAGAGCCGATATGTTTCCAAATGCTGCACCAGAAAAAAGAAACGTTAATCCCAAAATCAAGGCGATTATAAAATTTCCAATTAAGGGTCGTCCTTTTAGATATCTGCTATATAAAATCATCAAGGGAAGGGCAATCCCTATCCCAATTATTTTGGATTCATCGCTCAATTGAAAAGCAAAAATCGTTCCAAGCAAAAAGAAAAAGATAGCAGAATATAAAGCTGAATTTTTTGAGATAATGCCTAAGCTCAAAGGACGTAAAGGGCGATTAATTTTGTCCGTTTCAAAATCAATATAATCATTATAAGCATTGGCGCCTGCGTTAAAACACACCACAACCAGCATTGCGAAAATTAGAATAACAGACTCTCCAGAAAATCCAACAATATGAGATGAAAAATAGACCGCCATACCGCCCGTGAGTAGATTCATTGGACGAATTAATTTTAGATGTGCCAGCCCCTTATTCATTAAGTGATATTAACAAGCAATATTCTATCATCGCCATTATAATCCTTTATTAATTCCACCTGTTTAAATCCAGATGATCGAAAGATATCCATGGCCTTTTTTGGGTGATTCCCTAAACCCACTTCCATGATTAGCCACCCATTTGGTTTAATCCATTGATCTGCCATTTTTGATAAGCGTCGATAAAAAGTTAATCCATCTTCGTTATCTGTCAATGCTAAAAAAGGCTCATGATTTTTTACATCCGGCATTAGCGTTTCCATTTCTTCAATAGGAATATATGGCGGATTACAAACGATTAGATCTACTGGTTTTTCAAATCCATTTTTCAAGATATCTTTTTCTTCAAAATGAATATTTTCTACCTGGTGAAGGTTGGCATTTTTTTGTGCAATTTCTAGAGACTTCTTAGAAATATCCAAGCCTAAGAATTTCGAGTCCGGACATTCAAGCGCCATAGTAATGCCAATGCAACCAGAGCCTGTTCCAATGTCTGTCCCTTCCCAAGATTGTTTTGCTGACATTTTTTCTAGCGCTATTTCAATCAAACGCTCCGTCTCTGGTCTTGGGATAAGAACCTGGTCCGTTACAAAATACTTCCTTCCATAAAATGCTGTTGAGCCTGTAATATATTGTAATGGTTCATTTTCTATTCGGCGATTAACCCATTTACGCAATGTGGAAAGCTGTGTTTTGGAAAGGGCTT
Organism: Fidelibacterota bacterium; assembly: GCA_018671775.1. Lineage (GTDB taxonomy): Bacteria > Fidelibacterota > Marinisomatia > Marinisomatales > UBA1611 > JABHGY01. Next base: position 31,928 of record JABHGY010000023.1, on the reverse strand, counting down.
CTTCAAATCGCAAATAGATATCCATGCGTGAACATGCCAATAATTCGCGAAGAAACCACTCAATCTCTCTTCTGGGATTATCAAAATCTTTTTCTTTAAAATAGTCCTCTGCCCAATGAATGATATCAATTACACGCCAAGTTTTTTCTTGGACAGGCCGAGACATTTATTCTACTTCTGCTGCCAACAATTCTTGCTGTTCGGCTATTTTTAATTCCTCAATCAGTTCGATTATATCGCCATCTAAAATTTCGTTGAGACGATGTGTCGTAAAATGAATACGGTGATCTGTGACCCGTCCCTGTGGAAAATTATAGGTTCTAATCTTCGCTGAACGGTCCCCCGTAGAAACAAGACTTTTTCTTTCAGCAGCACGTTTTTTTGCAACTTTATCTTGCTCTGCCGCAAGTAGTCTTGATTTTAATACTTTTAACGCAGCTGCACGGTTTTTATGCTGAGAGGATTGATCCTGGCATGTCACAACTAATCCAGTTGGAATATGCGTTATACGAATCGCTGATTCCGTTTTATTTACATGCTGTCCGCCAGCTCCACTCGCACGATAAGTATCAATTTTTAAATCACCTTCATTTACGCTCACATCAACATCTTTGGCTTCTGGCATGACAGCAACTGTCGCAGCAGACGTGTGCACTCTTCCACTCGTTTCTGTTTTAGGTACACGTTGGACGCGATGAACACCACTTTCATATTTTAGCTTTCCGTAAGCGCCTTTCCCCTCCAATGCAACGATGATTTCTTTGAATCCCCCAATACCTGTTCCACTTGATTGAATGACTTTTAGCTTCCAATTATTTCTTTCCGAGAACCTTGTATACAAACGATATAAATCAGCCGCAAAAAGGGCAGCTTCATCGCCACCCGTTCCTGCGCGAATTTCCAAAATGAGATTTTTATTATCATGTGGATTTTTTGGAAGGAGTAAAACTTTTATCTGATCTTCTAATTTTATTTGGTTCTCTTCAGAAGATATGAGCTCTTCCTCGGCCATCATTTTTAATTCATCATCATCGCTATCGCTCAATTCTTTATATTCTTCAATCTGCTCCAAAAGTAAAATGTAGGCTTTTGCCACAATTACAATTTCTTCTAACTGCTTTTGTTCTTGAGATAATTCTTTAATTTTTTCAACATTGGTTACAATATCCGGTTCTGCCATTTTCTCTGAAATGCGATCATATTTTTCTATTATTGATATGAGTTTTTGTTTCAACCGATTGCCTCTGCAACATATTTTTTCCCTGATACCGAATCAAACTCATCCCCAAAAGCTTCTTTTAATGCCGTTATTGCTACTTCAACCATTTCATCTTCTGGCTCCCGTGTCGTTATATTTTGTAACCACAAACCTGGTTGCTTTAGTGCACGAAAAAATAAATTATTTTTCTTTGCTGTCAACTTGATCACTTCATATCCAATGCCTGAAACAAATGGAATTAATGGCAGATGAAATAATAAGCGAATTGGCAGGGAAATCGTTCCCAAAAAATGGATGACAATTAAATCGATCAGAGCAAAAACTAGAATCGCTGATAAAAGAACAATGAATAAAAAGCTGGTGCCACATCGTGGATGTTGCGTTGGAAAAGATTGGGCATTTTTAACCGTGAGCTCTTTGCCTGATTCAAAATTATACACAACTCTGTGTTCAGCGCCATGATATTGAAATAATCTCCGCACATCCTTGATAAGAGAAATGAGCCCGAGATATACAACAAAAAATAAAATGCGAAATCCCCCTGAAACCAAATTAAACATCAACGCCTCTTTCTCAATCATGAGCAATTTCGTCGTAATCCACATTGGGGCAATCATAAAGAGGAGAATTGCTAAGGCTATCGAAAATACAGTGGTTAGAAAATTTGATATTTTTCCAGGTTCTTTTTCTCCTTCTTCTAATGGAATCGCAATATCTGCAGACCATTGTAATGTGCCCATTCCAATTTTCATTGCTTCAAATAAAGAAGCCATTCCGCGTAGTATCGGTTTTTTCCAAAAAGGGGACCTTTCCGTAATTGCAACGAAATCTTTACGCTTAATTTGAATATCACCCTGTGGATCTCTCACCGCAGTTGCATAAGCGCCGGGAACGCGCATCATTACACCTTCAATGACAGCTTGCCCTCCCACCAAAATATTAGAAGCGGAGCTTAAAACGCGTAACAATGGTATCTTCATAGATAAAAAAATGGCTCTGAGAGTAGTAAGACTACCGTCAAAGCCATTAATGTAATTTCGCTTATTTATTGCTACCGTATTTCCGATTAAATTTCTCGATCCGTCCTGCAGTATCAACTAAATTTTGTTGGCCTGTAAAAAATGGGTGCGATTTATCTGAAATTTCAATTTTACACAAAGGATATTCTTTCCCATCGTCCCAAGTTACAGTGTCCTTTGTTTCAACAGTTGATCGTGTTAAAAACGAATAATCACATGATGTGTCTTTAAAAACAACCAAGCGATAAGATTCCGGATGTATTCCTTTTTTCATTTTTTTTGTCTCCTTTAGACAATCTGCTCCAATGCAGATTTTACTTTTTCCAGTCCATCCTGGATAATTTCAATACTCGTTGCAAAAGAAAACCGAACATAACCTGGTGCACCAAAGCCATCACCTGGTATTGTTACGACCTTTGCAGAGCCCAAAATATACTCAGAAATATCAAAAGAATCCTCCAAGATTTTCCCATCAGCTTTTTTACCTAAATAAAATGAGAAATCTGGGAAAGCATAAAAAGCGCCGCCTGGATTTTCACATTCCACGCCTGGGAGATTATTCAATAAAGATACCATAACATCTCTTCTGGCTTTATAGTTGCCACGCATTTCATCTACGCAGGATTGGTCGCCCGTTAGGGCTTCGATGGCTGCTTTTTGTCCAATAGAATTCGCACATGAAGTTGCCTGCCCTTGAATCTTAGCCATGGCTTTTGTCAACGCTTTATCTCCTGCCGTATAGCCAATGCGCCATCCCGTCATTGCATAAGTTTTTGACAGGCTCATGCACGTTAATACTTCAGCGCCAATTTGATGATTCTGATTAATTTTTTCAATACTTACAAAGGATTCTTCAAAGACAAGTCGCTCATAACATTCATCAGAGATAATAATCCAATTATGTTGTTTGGCTAATTTTAACAATTTAACAATCGCCTCTTCACGCCAAACGCCACCAGTCGGATTAGAGGGAGAATTCATGATTATCCCTTTGATATTGGGAGTAATCTTTGATTCTAAATCTGCAAAATCTGGTTCGAAGTTTTGTTTTGAATCCGTTTTTACAATGATAGGATTTGCTGATGCTAATTTTACCATCTCCGGAAAGGAAACCCAATACGGAGAAAAATTAATGACTTCATCGCCTTCTTGAAATAAGGCTTGGCAAACATTATAAAGACTTTGTTTTTCGCCATTGGAAACCAGGATTTGATCCAGATTGAAATCCAAACCATTCTCTCGTTTTAATTTTTGAATAATAGCTTCACGTAGTTCTATCATTCCTGGACCTGCTGTATATTTTGTAAAACCATCATCCATGGCTTTTTTCCCGGCATTACGAATATGAGCAGGTGTATTAAAATCTGGTTCCCCTACGCCAAAATTAACTACTGGAATTCCTTTAGCTCTCATTTCGGCTGCTCGTGTAGCCATTTGCAGAGTAAAGGATGGATTTACATTGAGGACTCTATCTGAAAATTTATATTTCAAGATTTGTGCTGGCGCTTATGATATTTTTCAGAATTAAATTTTGAATCGTCAATATCATTAATATCTTCAGAACCTTTTTTATTGAAGCTTACTTCTTCCTCAATATCAAATTCTTCAGTGAGCAATCGTTTACTTGAAGCTTTTCTAGGCTTTTTTGGGGCTGTTTTTTTCTTCGGTTTTGGGGTTGGGGTTACTTTTTCTTTAGCTGTTCTTGTCCTGCGCGGTTTAGGCACATCTTCCATGCTAATGGCTTCCATGTCTTCGCTTATTTCATCGCTAAAATTATCGCTTGGGTCTTTATGCTCTTCTTTTTTGGGCTTCTGTGAGACTTCAGATTTTAATTCATCTTCATCAAATTGGAATGCTTCTGGTTTAAACATACCATAAATGGAGCCGTATCCTCTTGTGATTCCATTGCCAATTCCAATATAATTTGGTAAGCGAATGTTGGTTTTAAATTCTCCCATGAAAGCGCCCCAATTATTTTCATCAACTGGGCGAGGGAAAAGAGAACTCACTCTTACTTTCGTGTATATTTTTTCATCCGTTATTAGTCCCATTTCATTTGCAATAAACAAAATATTTTGTCCTAAAAGGCGATGTAAAAATGTTGGTTTTTCCTGATTCGTCAAAAATCGATAACGTCCACCTGTCATCTGATTTAAGGCAACCCATGGTGTGATAAATTTATATCTTATCAGTTGTTCTGATGGGGTAAATTGATTTTTTGCTCTCTCGATATCAACTCCATGGACTTCAAAAGAGATATTCCCAAAATCAAGATGTTCCATCTTTTCAGATAGAGCACTCACCGAATCGGCACCTTCATTGATTCCGATAATATAGATTTGTTCATTCAAGATTTTAACTTGAACGCGAGGATAAAGAAACCGCTCACGATACGAGCCATCCATAAATGGGATTACAGGCTCTTTTGCGAATTGCCTCATAAAAACACCTTTCACCTGATAGGGTGTTTTTCGAACTGGTTTATCAGTTACTACTTTAGCAATTACAGTTTCTACATTAGGATATTTAACGTCAGTCATATTCAAATAGAAAGTTAAAGTGTTTTAAGTGGGCTGAAACTATGAACTACATACTCATAGTGTCAAGGAATTCTAAATTACTTTTTGATCGCTTCATTCTGTCTAACATGAATGTCATCGCTTCTTCTACATTCATTTCATTCAATAATTTTCGCAAAATCCACATTCGACCTAATTCTTTTCGCGTCAGAAGCAATTCTTCTTTCCGAGTGCCAGATTTTATTAGATTAAAAGAGGGGAAAACCCGTCTATCACTTAGCTTACGATCTAAAACAAGTTCCATATTCCCCGTGCCTTTGAATTCTTCAAAAATCACTTCATCTGCTCGAGAACCTGTATCGATCAATGCTGTTGCAATGATGGTTAGACTTCCTCCTTCTTCCGTATTTCGTGCTGCACCAAAAAATTGTTTGGGTTTTTTCAATGCATTAAAATCAACACCACCAGATAATATTTTTCCGCTGTGAGGCGTGACCGCGTTATAAGCTCTAGCTAAACGCGTAATGCTATCCAACAAAATCACAACATCATCGCCAAACTCTACCATCCTTTTTGCTTTTTGAATCACCATGTCCGCCACGGATACATGCCGTTCTGGTGGTTCATCAAAAGTAGAGCTCACAACTTCCGCATCCACATTTCGTTTCATATCGGTCACTTCTTCGGGGCGCTCATCAATCAATAAAACAATGCGTTTCGTTTCAGGATGATTTTTGCTGATTGCATTTGCAAGTTTTTGAATTAAAACTGTTTTCCCTGTCTTGGGCTGAGCAACAATCAAACCTCTTTGCCCTTTCCCTACAGGGGACATCAAATCCATTATTCTCATAGAATAATCAGTTTTATCTACTTCTAAAGTGAATTTTTCTTCTGGATAAAGTGGTGTATAATTTTCAAATAAAATAGCTTTTCGGAGATCTTCTGGTGGACCTTCATTTACCATTTCAACTTTGAGCAATGCATAAAATCGCTCTTTCTTTTTTGGTGGACGAATTTGTCCAGAAATCGAATGCCCTGTTTTTAAGCGAAATCTCTTTATTTGGGATGGGCTAACGTATATATCGTCTGGTCCTGGCATATAATTGAAATTTGGACTACGTAAAAATCCATATCCATCTTTCATGACCTCTAAAACGCCATGAGCAAACAATGCGCCATCTTTTGTTGCTTGAGCTTCTAGGATTTTTACAATTAATTCCTGCTTGTTTAGACTTGAGATTCCTCCATTGATATCTAATTCCTGTGCGACTTTCGTCAGATCTTTGATACGGAGAATCTGTAGTTCATTTAGATTCATAATTGGCACCTCTGCCGGGTTGTGATTGGGTTAAATTTTGAAAGGTAGAACTTGGTTCTATGTAAAAATTGAAACTTAAGTTACGTAAAATCTAAATATTGTCAAAGGAAAATTCAAAATAGTCAAAAACCTCAGAAGCGATATAATGGCTACCAAAAATTAAACCGATTGAATCTTCCTCTAAAAGCTTATCTTTTAACTGATCAATCGCATTCACAAATGATGGCGCTGAAGCACAGTTAATCTCATATTCACGTAATCTTTTTGTTAATACATTTTGATTCAATAATAATCCATTTATATCAGAAACAGCTACCAGTGAATCAAATTTATTTTTTATTTCTGTGCAAATTAAATCCAATTCTTTGTCCCCTTTAAGCGCAATGATTCCCATTATATTTCCAGAGTAGAGTTGCCTTAAACTTGATATAGTTTTTTTTATGCCTTCTTGATTGTGAGAGACATCATAATAAATTGTTGGTTTTTCCGACATTTTTTGAAGACGGCCAAACCAATGACTATTTGCTAATCCTTTTTGAATCGTTTTCTTTGACATTTTTGGGTTGAAACTTTTTGCAACTTCAATAGCTAAGCTTGCATTCGTAGCTTGAAATTCCCCCACGATAGGGATAAAATACTCTATTCCAAAATATTGAAAATATGTCCCATCCGTTTTCAAATGAATTCCCGATATTTGTGCTTCATCGATAAATTGTGCTTTTACATCATTGGCTTTACTTCTGTGCTCTATAATGGACTGTACAGACTTTCGTTGTGGTGATGAAATCACAGAGACATTGGGTTTTATGATGCCTGCTTTTTCTTCCGCAATTTCTTCAATTGAATTACCAAGCATTTCACGATGATCCAGAGAGATGGGAGTCATCGCAACTATTTTCGGAGAAAGAACATTTGTAGAATCAAGCCTACCACCCAATCCAGTCTCAACGATAGCAAGTTCAATATAATTATCTCGAAAATAACAAAAAGCCAATGCGGTTGTTACTTCAAAATAGGTGGCATTTATCTCAGAAATAGCAGATTTAAAATTTGACATAAAATTAAGAATATATGCATCTGTGATTGTGCCATTATTGATACAAATTCGTTCATTAAATCGAATAAGATGAGGTGAAGAATAATGCCCTACAGATTTGCCTGCTTGCCTAAAAATCGAAGCTAGGATCTTCCCTGTAGAGCCTTTTCCATTTGTGCCCGCAATATGGATCGCCTTAAAGTGCTTTTGAGGATTTCCGCAGACTTCCAGTAGTTGGAAAGTATGCGCTAAGCCTAATTTAATTTCGTCCCTTCTCAACGCATACAAATGAGAAAGAACTTTTTCTATATCAATGGAGTTCAATGGCCTTTATTTCGCCAATTGCAAAATCCACAAATCTATCCGCAACAAGAGAAAATTGATTTGGCATATCTGTCACTAAACATTCTAAATGACCCTCCGTTTTCGATTCTGTAGCAAATTTATTTTGCGCTAAAATTTGCTTTACTTTTTGAGCCACAACTTCTGCAGAATCAATCAAATGGACATTCTTTGGTAAAATATTTGTAATTGTAGCTTTTAAAATGGGATAATGTGTGCAACCCAAAATGACAGTGTCAACTTTATTTTTCACTAGGGGATTCAGATAGTATTTTGCGATTTTTTCAGGAATTTCACCATCAACCCAACCTTCCTCTGCTAAGGGCACAAATAATGGACAGGCTTGATTTGTAACCATCAAATCTGGATTTAATTTTTTTAATTTGCTTTCATAAACGTTAGATCGTATCGTAGCGTGCGTCCCCAAAACGCCAATATGTTTGTTTCTTGAATGTTTTATGGCTTCTTCTACGCCAGGCTCAATCACGCCTTCTATCGGAAGTGCATACGATGAACGTAAATATGTTAAGGCCAATGATGACGCTGTATTACAAGCAATAACAATCATCTTACAATCGAGTGAGATTAATAAATCACAGATTTCTCGTGCATACTGTTGAATTAACTTCTCGCTTTTATTGCCGTAAGGCACTCTTGCTGTATCCCCAACGTAAATCATATTTTCAAACGGTAGTTGTTTTTTTAAAGCATTGAGAACTGTTAATCCCCCAACGCCTGAATCAAAAATTCCAATCGGACGTGAATTTGAATTTTTATTCATTGGCTAATACCTTTTCCCTTGATGTTTTAAATATTCGAATGCTATTATAAATTGATTCAGCAATTTTTTGTCTATATGACGCCTTCGTTAATTTTATTTCTTCCTGTGGATTTGAGACAAAACCAACTTCAACCAAAACATTGGGCATGCTTGCACCAATCAATACGTAAAAGCCTGCTTGCTTAATCCCTCGATTTGGCGATGAATCTAATTTTTTGTCTAATTCCATTTGAATAATAGACGCCAAATCTTCACTTTCTTTTAAAAACATACTTTGTGCCATCGTGGCCATTATAAGATTCTCTCCTGTTAAACGTTGATATTTTCCATTGATTTCTTCCAATTTTATGGCTGAGTTCTCGCGAGACGCGACCTCAACGGCATCCTTATTTTTACCTGGGCTCAACAAATAAGTTTCAAATCCTTTTATCGTTCGATTCGGATTAGCATTTGCATGGATACTCACAAATAATTTACCATTTGATTCATTGGCGATTTTGGTCCTTTTCCACAGAGGTACAAAAACATCTTCCTCTCGCGTATACACCACACGCGTTCGGAGTTTCTTTTCTATTATTTTGCCCAATCTTTTCACTATATCTAAAGTAATGTCTTTTTCTTTTGTTCCTCTTTTCCCCGTAGTGCCTGCATCTTTACCGCCATGGCCTGCATCTAGAACAATGGTATTTAAATGCCAACGTTCTTTTGCTGTTTTAATTCGAGCTGAACCTTTTCCAAGGGGCGTTCGGAGTGTAAGAATAATTTCATCTGGATCGCGGCTTTGAACCCATTCATGGCTAATGATTTTTCCTCCAAGCTTGAAAGCCACTTGAGCTGATTGTCCTAATTGATCTGCTTCAATTTTTCTTACAACACCTCTTGTTGGGGTAATGTTTACATTAAAAGTATCAATGGAACCACCTGAAATTGTCAGATAATACCATCCATTTTTATTCATAAAAGAGCTAATATTCCTCTCAGAAAATAGTTTCTTGGTTTGAATGCGAATAATGGTCCCATTTGATTTTTCTTCAATAAGCATTCCTGTAATATTATGACCCACAACATCTACATCTAAAAGTCCGCGGCGAGCGTCATAGGAAATCCCTGGTAAGGCAGATGAGCGCATGATTTTTATAAATGCTTCGACGGGTATAAATAATTCGTTATCTGCATATTTTACATACGTTTGCATTTGAAATATTTGTTCATCCACAAGAATAAAACTAGAATTCCCCGAAATTTTAACTCGACGACCTGCGATATAAAGAACAATCTTTTTTCGGTCTATATTCTCATAAACTTTCAGAGATAAGGCATGGGCAAATTCTTTTGCAGATACCATCACTTCTTTCGATTTAGAAAATGTTTTTAACTCTGAGTTTATGCCTGTGCTCCGATTAAAAACACGAATAGGTGAATCACCCATTAAAAAAGACAAAATAGTAAGGGCAAAATAAATGATATATTTTCGCATAAACATAGTGGCGAATTTATCAGTAAGATTTACTGTATTACAATAAGGGGAATTAAAAAAACGATTCTAATAATAAGCCCGATGACACTACAGGCTTTATCTTAAAATTGAGATTTTTCCATGTGGATGACAAGCGCATACTCAATCGATAACTATTATTACTATATGAGAATCTAAACCCTAAATTGTGCCCCGAAAACGATACCATTCGAGATCTCATTTCACCTGGCAGATTAACATCCCAAAAATAGATGCGGGCATCAAAAGATTCTACAGAAGAGGATGTGCCATCAAATATAAAATTCCATTGATGCCAATTTTTATCTAGTCGATAATTAATTCCATATCCGATATCCTCATTACTTTCAGTAATATTGATTTGCAATTTAGATTTCAAATCTTTCGCATAAGAGTGATACGTGGTTGCTTGGTAGCGATTCGTTAAATTATTATTCGAATAAACTTCGCCTATAAATTGTGGTGTTGAGCGTGTCTTCTTCTCAGTTTTAAAACGAACGCGAACAATTGTTTTTGATGCGCGCCATTCGTATTGGATGCCCGACTCAAGCCCGGATTCAGGAAAAGCTTCTATTGATGTACTTATTTGCTTTCGAAATAAATCATTATAAAAGGTAATACGATGGCGATTGAGTTTGAAAGTAAACCCTTGATATATCCCCCTTTCTCCTGCCGATTTAGAAGACCATTCGGTAGAAGGATTGGAACGCAAAGAAAAGTATTCAGGTGAATAATTTCTCAAAATTGCTACATATTTAAATTGTCTATTATCTGTTTTTATCCCAAAATATGAAGCAGATGTATTTTGATGTCCTAAGGCAAATTCTCCAAATAAACGGACTTGCTTGATTTTACTATCAAAATATATTGATTGACCTTTGGTTTCAACAAAGTTTTTACCCTTATCTTTTAGATTTGCATAAAGGACGCATAAGCCAAAAACGCCTAACTTAAATGTGTGCTCGTAATTTACAATAAGTGAATTTTCAGAAATCCCGTCTTTCCTGCCCAACTCTGTTGCAGAAACGTGAATCCCTGTTTCATAAATCGAATAAGATCCCAAAGTATCAATAGAACCATCTCTATCTGTATAGCCAATCGAAACTAAGAATTGCCCTTTCTCTGTTCCCCACTGATACGCCAACCCTCTAATCGCCCAATTTTCATGGCTTGATTTATATGGGCGAAGTCCTTTGCCTCGTCGAGATAATTGGCCTATTGAACCAATACCTTTTTTAACAGGTACGGAACGCCAAAGTAATAAGCCATAAGCATGATTAATTTGATAGTCTCCAACAATTATTTCTCCTTTATCTGTCTTTATTCCTATATATAAGCCAACATGGTCCAAAGCTTGGGTTTCAAACGCATCTCGTTCTACTAAAAGTCCAATTGCTTTATTTTCTTTATTTAATCGACTTGTCCAGCGATACTGAACATCATTTTTAAATGTAAAATATTGTTTAATATGAATATCGCCAATGGACCGTTGTTTATTTAAAGTTTCTATAAATTCAAAAAATAGTTCTCCGTTATTTGATAATTGCTTTTTTGAGATAGCGCTAAGTTCTTTTTGAGATTTGAATTGTTGAATATCGTTTTCATCTAGAAATGTCATTTTTTCAATTTGTGAAATAAAAAATGGATTTAACTCTCGAAAGTGATTTTCAATATACTCTAAAGCATAAATATCATCTTCTGGTAAAGGATTTTCTTCATCACGATTTATCTGAGATAAAAAATGATTTAAACCCTGGGCTTGTCCTAAATCAATAAGAAAAAGGAATAAAGTAAGATATACTAATTTTATGGGAATATCTTCCAATGCTTTCATAAGAAATAATCCCGTATTCTATACGAAAGGTTGAAGGTGAAATAAAAAAGCCGGCCGTAGTTATGCCTGGATTCGAACCACCGCCTATTGCAAATCCTAAATATGGTAGCGGGGAATAGGAACATCCAAATTTTATGCTGCCAGAATATTCTATATCTTGCTCCCAAGATAAATACGCTTTTATCTTATTTTCAAATCTATAAAGCAAACCCGATGAAATTATTTGTGGAAGCGCCTCCTGGTCTTTTCCTAAAGATGGATGATTAATATTGTTTAGTAATCCAACAAAGGTAAAATTTTTGGAAAGATTGCTCCGCCAAGATAAGCCAATACCAAGGGTAGAAGTATTTCCATAATCCTGGATAAAAATATGATAATAGTTTATCGAACATCCCCAAGACAATTTATTCTTTAATTGCCCTGCTCCAAAAAAATTGATGACCGTTTCTTGGTATAAATGATTTCCAAATGTCCGAACGCCAAATCCAGTATTATATTGTCCATAAGGCAAGCCAATCAACCAGGATGATTCCTTTAATTCAGACAAGCCAAATTTATTCCCTACCGTGCCTGAAAAATGTATTTTTCGGTTTTTGGATAAACTCCCAGAATCATAAAATGCACCATTCCCCATTCCGCTTACATTAATGATTGGATTGCCTAAAGCTAAATTATAAGCTGAGTTGGGAATTGTTTCAAAGGCACCAAATAAAAGAGATATACTTAAGAGATTATATACAACCCTTTTTATAAATAATAGATTACGCTGTCCTATCCTTACTAAGAAGCATGAGCTCATATAAACAATTACGCCTCGTCCCAACAAATCAGGCGAGGCGTAATTTTAGTTCCTTGCGAGGTATCGTCTATTTCTTTTGATACCACATCACCATGACTGCTAATGCAAGAAGTCCGGCAAATCCTGCATCTCCAAACTGAGACATCAAGCGGCCAATGCCAGCAATGACGCCGAAGTAATCGTCAAACAGGATGCCAACGACGATTCCGACTACGATTAAACTCTTAGCGAGTTCAGTAAGTAGTCCCAACCATTCGTTAACTGTGTCTAAAGCTTTTCGCATGTGTTTTTCCTCCTAATTTTACATAGTGAGTGGCTAAATAACAGCCATTCTATTCTATGATTATCCTAGGAATGTGAGAAAGACCAACAGGGCTAGCAAGCCTGCAAAACCACCATCAAGAAACATGTTTACCAAGTCAACAATTCCATCAATTGGAGAAAATCCAGTTGAATATAAAATGTTAACAAATACAAACAGAACGATAAGCGCTTTTATTACGCTAACAAGTCCTGATGATGCATTCTTTACGGTTGTGTTGATATCTGCCATTCTATGACCTCCTTGGTTTATTCTAGAAATAAAAAGGGGGTTATATGAGCCTCGCTCACTCCTTCAAAAGATAAAACAACAAAATGTTTTAATTTTAAAGGGTTAGTCCCTTTCCAATCGTCTAAATTTACACAAAATCTTCAAATTAGCAATAATTATTATTATTTGCATCTTACGGTCATTTTGTTGACTTTTTGCTCTCCGTAATTATTGTCAATAATATCATCTCAACCTGTAATAAATTTATTCTATAAAAGTCTTAATATGCTTTCATCTCTTCGAATATTAGTTTTGCATTCACCCTATTATTTAAGATTTTTGATAAAATATCCTGCCTTTTTTGTGCCATTTCGCGATTAAACGGTTTTTCCATATATTCTCTAATTTTAGTAATAAAGTGATCAGGAGAGTCACAGATAACACACAATTCCTCTAAGTTTGGTGTTGGCTCTATCATTTTTGGATTAACAAGACAATGTCGCCCAATATATAAACTATTAATTAATTTTAATTTTACTCCCGTTGCTTGAAAAGTAGGTAAAATGTTAATCTGAGCTTCCCTGATTAATAAATTCATATGATGCTTATTTGGATTATTGACAATTTTTATCTTATCATTTTGAAAAGAAGACAGTTTCTCACTTGCATTCATTCCAGCAATAATAATAGAAAAATCTAAACCATTAAAAACGTTATCTAACAAGAATCTAATCGCCGTTATATTTTCACTCACATTAAAATTCCCATGATATAAAATATATTTTCCCGTCCCAATTAAACTTTGAACATCTTTATTTCCATGGAAAGGAGGAATGGTTTTTATCTTTTTATTATACTTAGCATAAAAGGTTTTATCTGGATTTGAAATAGGAAAAACAAAATCAAAACAACCTATCTTTTTCTCAAATAACCTATATTTAATCGATTCTAAATAAAGTCCCATTTTCATAATAATAGATTTTTCCGAACAAGCTAAATGCTTCATATATTGAGATTCAAGATTATGAATCCGAACATATTTTTTCCTCTTGATTAAATCGGGTTTATCTGCTAAAAATGTACTTTGTAATCCATCAAAAAAAATGGGGTAATTATTCTCTAATAGACGACTGAGTAAAGCAACGGAATCTCTAGATGCAACCAAGTAGGGCTTAAGGCTTAAAAATCGTGTGATGCGTTTTTGTTTTCTGGGATAATAATATACTTTTTCACAATAGGCTTCTAATGAGAAAGCTGGCTGTCGGTCAGAGTAAAAACAATGAAGCGTGATTTTACAGTTTAATTCAGCTAAGGCCTTAATTCTGAAAAAAATATCAATCGCACCACCATAATTAGGAGGATAGGGAATGTCTAAACTGACAATGTTAAGATTCATTTTAAATCCATCCTTTTTGCTTGTAATAAGCATAAAGCACTTTTGATACACTTTTATGACTATGATATTTTTCCACCCATGCTTTACTTTTTTGTTTCTTTTCTTTTAAAAGCGCAGGATTAGAGATTAGATCTCGAAGCGATTGTTCAAATGTCTCTGCTGTAATATGAATAAAAGGATGATCAGGGATAAATGTTTGATAAGGTTCCACCAATTCGGTCATGCAAACCAAACCCATAGCCAAAGATTCTACTGAATTCATACCATAGCCCCATCCGCCACGATTGTGGATTTGATCAACAAGAATATCGCTTTCTTGTTTTTGTTTGATGACTTGTTCATAGGGTTGATTTTCAATCAAATTAAAAGCAATCAATCCTTCTTCGGCTAATTTTTGGCAAATTGGAATAATATCTTCGCTCCCTTTATAATGTCGATTTGTTGGGCTGTGACACACTTTTACGGGCGAGCGAACTGTATCTATGATATTATATTGCTCTGTATCAAAAGGAAGAAAAAGATAATCTAAATTTGGATGTTTTTCTACCAAATCTAATTCGCTGGTCAAATTCAATTGACTCAAAGCATCCATTTCGGGAATCACGCCACGGGTTCGCATATCTTGTCCGTGATATGTGCAGACGATTGCCTTCCCCGCTTCCGCGACCCTTTTGGCAAAACGACTATCTCGATATAATCCAAGCCCCCATTCAAAATGATAAATATCGTAGTCCATTAATCCATATTCTTTAATGGCTGGTTCAATATAAAAATGCCAAATCCAATCTCGAAATTTGAAATATTTTTTTTCAAAAAATGAGTGAGGTTCCCACGTTGGAGGGAAGCCTTCTTTTTCTTGATAATCGCCCAATTTCCCGCGATGAACTTGATAGTATTTGTGGCGAAATTTTGTGTACCAAGAATCAGTTGAAATCAAAGGAAGATTGAGGCAGATTCCCTCTTCATACTGATGCTTAGCTGGGTACAGAGTCACAATCTCACACTGATTCCCTCTTGCTTCGTGCATTTTTTTCCATTGAGAAAGCGTGCCAACGGTATTTTCTGGGGAAATATATAAAATTTTTGTCATGACAATATTTTCATAAATTTTTGCACTGCTTCAAAATTGTTTTGTTCAAAAAGCTGATCGTTTCTTTCTTTAAATTCAGATTGATTTGGCATCCAATTTTGAATTAGGTTTGCATATTCCTCTGGTGTTTCTACAAACTTTACCAAAGCGTTATTTTTGAAGACATCAGAAAAATATGCCCTTGATAATCCTTGTATATTAATCATGATATTCGGCGTTTCTAAAAACAAAGCCTCACTCGCAAAAGAAGAATAAACACTAGAATGAAAATCGGAAAATCGTGTGTTCGTATATAAGTCTATTTTAGAATTTAATATAATATTTTCTGGAAGCTTATTTTTGAATGAAAAGGTATGATCCTTTCGTGGCACAAAAATAAATCCCACATGAGGCAAGCGTTCGCTCGCTTTTTTAACAAAGTTAAATAATTCTTTTTCAATGGTTTCTTGGGATGATATGGTGATAATTTTTTCATATTTGTCATAAAGCGATTTAAAATAATTTTCTGTTTTTTTATCAAAAATCTTGTTCTTCATCCTCTCAAGATAAAAATGTCCAATTGGATAAATATTTTTGCTTGGAATAAAATTAGGACTAATTCTATCTTTTTCGTCCCTTCCAAAACTTAAAAAACAATCTGGATAAGTTTTTCTAGATATATCCTTACTTGGCATATACGGAGATTGCATTTTCGAAATCACACCATGCTGAAGTTCTATGGTTTGAATGTCCTGTTTTTTTGCCGAATAATTAAGAGCTTGATGCAAAATAGAATAGGAACAATTAATAAAAATATTATTGGGTTTTGCTTTCAAAAGATAAGCATCAAAAATGTGAACATAAGTAAAAAACAGATTGATTGTATCTTGAAAATCAATGTCCAAATTCAAGGTTTGATTGATGCTCTTCAAAATTTGACCGTTCTCAATTGGGGAAATCTTTTTCGCCCATTTTGCAGGAAGGGTAAAATAAGATGTGTTTAAACAATGAGGATGAGCATATTTTTGAATCTGTTTGTGCTTTTCCCCAAGCGTATTTGTAACGAGCAAAATATCATCGCCCAGCTCCTTCAATATATTATGAGCGATTTTATCCGAGATTTTTCCATCAATTCTTTGCTCTTCCAAGCTATCTGTAAACAACAAAGCAGAAAAATGTTTGTTCCTGTTTTTTACTTGCCAAAAGTAATTCTGTAAACTGGAGAACACTTTTTTAATTCCAGTTTTCTTACGCTCGATTTCCCGCTTTTCTAATCTATCAAAAATCACATTTCGAAGAATAGGCCAAATTTTTAGCCCCTGAGCTGATATTGATTCAATAGGCTCTTGATCTTCTATACTTCTAATGATATTAGCAGGATATTTCACAAAATTAATTGGCAATAGTTTTTAAATCTTTGATTCGAACCACGCCTAAAAGCAAAAGAATCACAGGAAAAGATAGGCTCATTAATAATTTTTGCAAGAAGGATAATTCCACATTAATAGATAAGAAATAAAATCCCAAAGCCGTAATGAAAATAACAATGATGTTCTTCCATTCATAGTTTATGGGGAAAATTTGTTTATTAATAAAAAACAGAAAAACTGCCATTAAAAAAAATGAAATACACGTTGCCAAAGCCGCCCCCATAATTCCATATATTGGAATCAACATAAAATTAAGTCCAATATTAGAGATTGCTCCCAATCCACGAACTAGGGCAATCCAACTCGGTTTTTCTTTGAGATAAACTCCAGGAAGTTGTAATAAATACATGCCATGAAAAACGTAAGCACCAGCAACAAATGGAACAATATTTACAGCAGCCCAATATTCTTCGCCAAAAAAGGAATAATTCCCAAATTGAAGTCGAACCAAATCTTTCGTCCACAAAGCAAGTAAAAACCAAAAGAATCCCATCAAAAATAAAACAGCTGTTGTTATTTTTGAAATATAGCCTGTGTCATCGGGGCTCTTTTTGAGAAAATACGGTTGCCAGCCCATATTAAACCCCATAGCAACGAGCAACATAAACATCCCCAATTTATATCCAGCATTATAAAGTCCAACCGTTTCTAAATCCGTGAGATAATTTAAAATATAGCGGTCAGATAATTCTAAAATCATGGAAAAAATTCCTGCCGGTAAAAAGGGCATGCCAAATTTCATCATTTTTTTCCATTTAGCTTTCGAAAGTGATGCTAGTGAAATACGGGAAAATAATACGGGGAAAGAGCCGATAAACAAAAGACCTGATGTAACCAAATTACTCTTTACCACACCCAGAATACCTTCGTGAAGGTAAACGACAAAATAGATATTGAGCCCGAGAGTTAAGCAGACATTCAGTAAACTCGTGCTTACAAATGCGATTGGCTTCTCTTCTGCTCGTAAAATCATCACATGAATAGCCCAAAGTACATCAAAAAATAAAATCGCTGCCACCATCATAACAATTTTTGGCAAAGCTGCCCCAAATAAAAAAAATGAAACGTGATGGCGAAACAGGATAAGTCCGACAGAAAATATCAATGATGTAATCACAAAAGAAAAATAAGCATTGGTCAAAATGGATTTTTTTTCTTTGGGCTCAGCTGGAACATAATGCTTTAGCAAAGAAGCATCTAAACCATAATGCAAAATCACGGTCATAAATCCTAAAAATGTATAAACGAGTGAAATAATACCAAAGTCACTTTGAGTAAGAATGTTGGTGTAAACAGGCAAAAGGATGAAGGTAACCAAACGAGCCAAAATGTGCCCCGCCCCATAAATCAACGATTGTTTCCCCAGGGATTTTATTGACATCTAATTCGTACGTAAAATAGTTCTATTTTGAAAAAAAATATTTTCAAAATGCTTTATTTATAATCCTTTTGAAACACTTTTCTTACGAGTCCAAAAGCCCCAAATTCTTCTTTAAAGCGAATCAGGGATGGATGAGGTGTAAGCGGATTTTCTGCTTTTGGGTCTTGAGATACTCCAAAATCAAGATATTGAAATCCTTGAGAAGAAGCCCAGCGAATTGTTTCCAAAACTTGAAACACGGCGGGCTGTAAATCGGCGTAATCATAATTCATCATATTGTAAAATATTATCACAGTTTTAGCGTTCGCAATAAAATTTAACGTGCCACCAATTATTTCCCCATCTTTTAAAAGAAGCAAAAGTTTGAGACGATTTGGGGCCAATGAATCTAATCTATATAATTCTTCCAGTGCGTGAGTAGGTTTAGCGTCAAACTTGGCTTTGTTCTCTAAAAGAATGGGATAAAATCTTTCAAAATCGTTTTCCCATAGATAAGTCAAACCGCTATCAACCATTAAGTTTTCGTAATATTTTTTTGAACGATTTTTCCTTTTATACACTCGTCGACATAATTCATCAGAATCTGCATCAATGGGAATCACAGAAGAAATATAATTTTCACTCACTTCATAGCCATTCCAAAGCAATGCATATTCTAAAGTCTCATCTTCAAATGTCCCATAGATTCTTGGCACTTGCACAAGTGTTGCTCGATGAAAATGATGTTCTTTTAAATACACATCAAATGCTCGAATCCATTGGTCGCAACGAGCAAAGGGACTGGAACGAAAAACAAACCCGCCATAGCTGGCTCCTGGATGGGAAAAATAAATTTTCTTGCCATTCTCTTCTAATTCGGCTCCGGGAATAAGGGCTAGCAATTTTTCATCATTATAAATCATGAGAGAATGATCTTTGAATCTTTCAGGAGGATGATAATCTAAAAAATTACGGAGATGAAAAAGTGTGCCATTATCCGATTGGTTTACCAGTTCATTCCATTGCGCCAAATCGCTGGACGTATAAGGTTTAATTTTTATCATAGATTAAAAATGCTAAGTTTTTCTGAATGTTCCAAATCGGGAGTTGCTGTATTTGATGCTTAAATCTAATTTGATTCGTCATATTTACGGAGAAAATTATGAAGACAAGCATAAAAAATATAAACGCAAGAGAAATTTTAGATTCCCGAGGAAATCCTACGGTGGAGGTTGACCTCATTTTAGAAGATGGAAGTTTTGGGCGAGCAGCCGTTCCATCTGGTGCTTCCACCGGCGAATACGAAGCCAATGAATTGCGGGATGGCGATAGGAATCGATATCTTGGGAAAGGTGTTCAAAAAGCAATCGAAAATGTAAATGGCATCATTGCTTCTGCGCTGATAGGAGATGACGCATCAATTCAGGAAGCGATTGATCAAAAAATGCTCGACTTGGACGGAACCGATAATAAAGCAAATTTAGGCGCGAATGCTCTTTTGGGTGTTTCCATGGCGGTGGCAAGAGCTTCGGCTCTTTCGCAAGGCATTCCACTTTATCGCTATTTTCAATCAAAGTTTCCCATATCTCTTCCTGTGCCCATGATGAATATTCTCAATGGTGGATCTCATGCAGATAATAATGTGGATATTCAAGAATTTATGGTTTTTCCTTTTGGTGCTCAATCTTTCTCTGACGCTTTACGCATGGGAACGGAAATATTCCACCATCTCAAATCCGTTCTTTATAGCAAAGGGCTTAATACTTCCGTGGGAGACGAAGGTGGGTTTGCCCCAAACTTAGGGTCTAACGAAGAAGCGATCGAAGTGATTTTAATCGCAATTCAAAATGCGGGGTACGAAGCAGGAAAAGATATTTTCCTCGCCTTAGATGTTGCTTCAAGTGAAATTTATCAAGATGGACTTTATCATTTGGATTCAGAAAATTGTAAGCTTTCTTCAGATGAAATGGTGGATTTTCTTGTTAACCTTGCGAAAAAATATCCCATTGTTTCTATCGAAGATGGCTTGGATGAAAATGACTGGAACGGTTGGCAATCTCTCCAATCGAAACTGGGAGATTCTGTTCAAATTGTGGGAGACGATTTAACCGTTACAAATTTGATTCGTTTGCAAAAAGCCATTGATGAAAAATCCATGAATGCCATCCTAATTAAGCTGAATCAAATTGGCACCGTAACGGAAACAATCCAAGCGGTGGAATTAGCCCGTGCCAATGGAATGGGTGCGGTTATTTCTCATCGTTCAGGCGAAACAGAAGATACAACGATTGCAGATTTTTCGGTGGCAATGGGTATGGGGCAAATTAAAACCGGCTCCGCTTCTCGGACAGATCGCATTTGTAAATACAATCAACTTTTACGCATTGAGGAAGCTTTGGGCAAAGATGGGCTATTCCCTAAAATGGATGTCTTGGGACATTTAAGATGACAAAATATAAGAAAATGAGTAGAAGGCGAAAACCACAAAGACGAGGGAAGCAGAGCAATAAAGCTCAAAAACAATTTGTCCGTGGCATTTTTCTTCTGATTGCTGTAACCCTTCTCATCTTTTTTGTATTTGGGAATCATGGTCTGCTTCAATATTATAAATTGCGAGCTGAACGAAAAGAAATTCAACATTACATTTCTGAAATCCGCCAAGAACGGGAATCTTTGAAAGTAGAGAAAAACAAATTGGAACATGATTTAGAGTATATTGAAAAATTAGCCCGAGAAAAATACCGTATGGTGAAAAAAGGGGAAAAAATCTTTAAAGTTATTGCGAAGGATTCATTGAAGTAATTTTTATTGATGAAGGTTCTGAAAGGAAATAAGTATGGAAACTATGGGAATATTAGGATTTATTTTTGGATTAACAGGTTTATCTTATGCGATAACAGCAAAAAATGATCTTAACAAATTAAAACAAGACTTTGAAGAATTTAAGGCATCATTGAAAACGTCAAATACGTTAAATAAAAATTAATCTATAGTGACAGATTATGAAAAAATATATCAAAAAGAAGCGAATGCTTGCGGAGAGCCTTTTATTGAGTTTATTGACTTTTTTGAGCACCTCAACGATTCAAATCTTCGCGTTTTAGATTTAGCTTGTGGACAAGGAAGAGATGCTATCTTTATTGCTGAAAAAGGTCATTTTGTTTTGGGTATTGATTTATCCAAAACTGGTATTCAACAAATACTGCAACAAGCAAAAAAGAACAATCTAAATATTATAGGAAAAGTGGCAGACGCCTTAAATTTTGTTCCACAAGAAAAATTTGATATTATCGTGATTGATCGATTGCTCCATATGTTTAAAAGCGACATGGAAAGACAATCCGTTTTAGAAAATATGCGATTTGCTGTCAAAAATAATGGATTTATCTTAATCGCTGATACGCCCAAAAATAAACCTTTCATTGCCAAGTTTTTTGACAGCAATCAATGGACAACGGTTTTGGATAAAACAAATTTTACATTCGTTCGGAAACTATCAAAAACATGATATTACGCCAAAGATGATTAGTCGCAATTTTTATTTTCATCCTATTTTTAGAACCCCCATTTATCCCCAACATTTGGGGATTTGATTGGATGAAAATAAAAATTACTTACGACTAGCACACGCCTTGGTAATAGCTTACAAATCACTTCCAAGGAATAATTCTTCGAGATAAAATAATACCAATCGAATCTCGAATGGTTTTTTGAACTTCACTTTTTCCGGGCCAATAATCCATCGTGATGCTTCGCTTTAGATTTCCATTTTTGCCAAAATAGTCAATTTTCTCTAGCATTTGATTTTCATTATAATAAATTATATGATTCCCTACTTTTGAACTATCACTTCTAAAATAGGACGAATGAATTCTTTCATCCTCGCCCTTTTCGCCCAAATAGGCAAATTGATATTGGTAAGATAAAAACCCGATATGGTCATAGACAAGGAGGCTGGCAAGTTTCCCATTTTTCCTATGTTTATATTGAGCTGTCCAATTCACTCTCACTTCGCTTAATGCGTCTGTAAAAAGAGTGCTATCTAAGTCTGTCATTCTCATATTTTGATGAAATAATATCGAATACGCATGACGAGAACCATCTTTAGACCACATAAATTCCCAAGAATATTGAGCTTGGTGTTCTTTATTATAATAGGTCACTCGTTTGATTCTTTTATCTTTATTTAATTGGACTTGGAAATATGCTTTTTCTCTGAGTTCCTCTAAATCTTTTTGATTTTTTAGTTCAATTTCAAGAGGATCCCATTCTAAGAAATAGCCTTTTCCATGGATAATTTTTTTTCGTTCGTTTTTTGCATTGATGCGATATTCTATCCGAACTGTATCTGTAAGAACAAGTGTATCTGTAAAAAAAACTGTGTCCGCTTTAATCTCTTTTGTTACGACAACTGTATCTGGCGAAAAATCAATAGATTTTATGTCTGGTAAAGAAGGGGAATCTGGTTTTGGCATCATCCATCTTGGCATTTTAAATAAAGGAAACTGTTTTTTCTCCTCTTGACCAATTAAAGTTGTCATTAGTATTAAAAAGAAAACGATAATTCGACTCAAAGCTACACCATCCCCCAACTGATAATGAGCATTGTAATAAAAAAGAGACCAAAGCCAATCCAAGCGCCTGAGTTTACTTTTTTCTGATAATTATAAACGTCTTCATCTAGAGACTGATAAGACAAAGCAACGCTTCGCGTTTTTCCCTCTTCAACGTACACATCCAAAATTCCCATGCGAACGATATCATTTAACATTTTCTCTTTTGGCGTTTTGGGTGGAGCTATTTCGCTTGGACCTCCTGGGAAATACCCAACCTTATGCCAACCAGGAAAAACATCTACCGTATTTTCAAGAGGGGTTTTTCCCACAAATTGCCCATCAACATAAATGGGTAAATCTGGCGTATCACACAAAATATGTAAATACGATCTAACCCTCGCTTCTCTCCAAGATTTGGGATGTTTCAATTGTGTTCCGTCTTCTTCGTTTGGATCAGGAAAAACAAACGATTGCGATACTTCACTTTCAGTTGCCGTCTGAACGCTATCATTTCCCCAAGAAATTGCCACTTGAATACTTGAGATTTTCGGAAAATATAAAATGGAAAAACTGGTAATTTTTTTTGAAATATGAACAGATAAAAGCGTTGATTCCTCTATTGTTTTTGCAGATAAATCTAAAATTGGATATTGAAATTCTTGACTTAATATATCATTTGATAGAAAGGGCACTCCCTTCAATTTTATATTTAACCAATGATCTCGATCAATCCAGCTTGATATTTGATCTCCAGAAAGGGCTTCGGAAGTAAGAATAGTAAGAAGCACATTATCAGATTTTGCTGTAGCACTTATTGCTGTGATTGTAGCGCCAAACAACAATGATTTTAAAATTAATAACGTGACAAAAATTATTAATTTTTCGGCAAATCTGCCTTTTCGATTCATTGAATTTTCTTCGATTTTTTACGTAATTGTTCGGGGAAATTAAATCTTAGTTTTTGGGTTTTTCCGCCGTGAATATAAATCTCTTTTTTATTAGAAGATTCAATTGAATATAAGTCCGATTCTAATGCTTCAGGAACCATTATTTCCAAATTGTGAAATCCTTGCTGCACATTAATACTTTTTTTAATAGGCGTAATTCCAATTGCTTTTCCAT
The DNA here is from genome assembly GCA_018671775.1 of Fidelibacterota bacterium. GTDB lineage: Bacteria > Fidelibacterota > Marinisomatia > Marinisomatales > UBA1611 > JABHGY01. The sequence continues at coordinate 8,101 of JABHGY010000023.1, read as the reverse complement.
CGAGCAAAACAGGCAGTCCCGATATGTTACAATAAATAATAATCTTAGCTTTGGTATCTGACTTTATTTTTGTTTTTGGAAGACGAGGTAAATATTCTGTGCCTATAATTCCAGTCGTCTTTTTTGTAACAATACGTTGAAGAACATTCGCTTCTTCTATTTTGTCGTCTTTTTTATTAATCGATTGTTTAGGATCATTACTGCTTTCGGACAAAACAATTTTCTTCTTTGCCGTTATAGCCTTCTGTTTCTCTTTACGCTTCTTAGTCACAATATTAGTATTATACCAATGGCGCTTCCATGAAAAATATTGATCTTTTCCATATTGCTTTCTCGCTTTTGTAAAAGCATCTTTAAATGACATGCCTTTTAAACCTTCATCAGAAACTAAAATTATACTTTTAGCAAAATTGCCATCAGATTTTGTTGAAGAATCAATGACACCCTGTCCTTTATTGTTTTGAACTTGTATCAAAATTTCAGAGCAAGTATTTGAATAAAAAACCTGGAAAGAAACGATCGACATTTTCATCAATAAACCAATTTTCAGAGACGTTTCATTGTTTTCAATTCTCATCTCAGTGATTGGTGGTTTTGGTTTCAATCCTCCTATTATTGCACTATCGCTATAGACGTTATTTAAAGTAAAGTAAAGATTAGTGTTTTCTGAAAACGTCTCGGAAATGTCTTCAGCTTTGATCGTGCTTTCTAATTTCAGATGAATTAAAACACCTTGAGTGTTTTCATAATACCATATTTTTTCCAGTTTATTATGACCTAAACTAAAAGCAAGGTTCATAATAAAAATAAAAAGGACTGTCTGTTTACTTGGAATGTTCATTTAATGTTTTTTGTAATCTGATTACTTCTATAATCTCATTTTCAACATTTGCGCCATTCGCCTCTTTTTCCCGAATTGATAAACGTAAGGACTCGATTTTTTCTTTGATGGGTCTGGATTTTATGATATTTATACAGTCTATTACAATTTCTTCTGGTATGCCATGGATTTCTTCCTGAATCAAAATTTCTGTAATGGCGTCCCGTTCGTCTTTATCTTTAAAATCTTCAATCAACGCTGAATGGTCAATTACCATTGCTTTACTCATCAGTCGAGTCGCCAGCTTTTTTAATAACGTATCTGTAAAATCTTCTGCTTGTACGTGCATCTTTACTAATTGGCGGTGATCTGGATCATCACTGGCTAACAATTTAATCAGCTCCAATTGCGCCCGTTGCTCAACAGTCGTAAACGAAAAAACTTTTTTAATTTTTACATCTGGTTCTTGGCGAGTATAACTGCTACGCCTCTGAGTTTGACGCATATATTTCTCTAAATCTTTATCTCCAATTTGAAGTTTTTGTCCAACAGTTCGTAATAGTTCGTCTCGGATAATTCCATCATTTATCTCCATAATTTCTCGGATTAAATTTTTTACATAATCGCTTTTATCAACGCCATCTAATTTTTGAATTTGATAAAATGCAAAATGGAATCCTAAAAAGGATTGACTCTTTTTAATCGCAGATTCAACTACTTCTCGACCTGCTTCTAATATCCAATCATCTGGATCTTTACCTAAAGGTGGTGTCGTTACTTTTGGCTCGACGCCTCCTTTTAGCAATAAAAATCCTGCTCGCACAGCCGCATTTCCACCTGCTTGATCTCCATCATAAAACAAAACTGTTTTAGAAACAAGTTTTCTCAAATTCTGAACATGCTTCTCTGTTAATGCTGTTCCAGAAATTGCCACAACATTCCTAAATCCCGCTTGATATAGTTGAAGAAAATCAAAATATCCTTCAACAACAATGGCGAAACTTGCTTTACGAATCGCATCTCGCGTTGCATGTGCTCCATAAAAAATATCACTCTTTTTATATAAAGGTGTCTCTGGCGAATTAAGATACTTGGCTGGATCTTCATTATCAAAAACACGTCCACCAAAAGCAATTACTTTCCCCGTTGGGTTAAATATCGGAACCATAATTCTTGAACGGAATCGATCAAAAGTTCCTTTTTCTGTTCTTGCAAAAAGTCCTGTTTTTAAAATAAAATCCGACTTCAAACTTTCTGCGTTCGCATGCTTACTAAGTTGATCCCAAGTATCGATAGCCAAACCAACTTTGAATTGTTTTAATATGTCTTCTGAAAAACCTCGTTTTGTTAAATAGGCTAATGCTTTTTTTCCTCGAGGTGAAAATAAATTATCCTGATATAAATTTGTGGCAATTTCGTGAATTTCATACAATTTAGTATAATCATTTTTTGATTGTTCGTCATGAGAGAAATCAACTTGGATGCCGTACCTTTGCCCTAAATTTTGAACCGCTTCTGGAAATGTAATTTTTTCATATTCCATTAAAAAAGTTATGGCGTTTCCTCCAGCCCCGCATCCAAAACAATGGTAAATCTGTTTTGCTGGTGCCACACTAAAAGAACCTGTTTTTTCATGGTGAAATGGACATAAACCAAAAAAGTTACCTCCTCTTTTTTTGAGTTCAACTACATCAGAAACCACATCCACAATGTTGGCGGTATCTCGAATATGATCAATAGTCTCCTGTGGAATTTGTGCCATAATTTTAAATTACATTTTTATTTGAAAATGTTTGAATAAAGTTTTTTCCTTGTTTTACAGGATCTTCCCAACCGAATTCTTCGATAACGCTTTCTCGGATAATCATATTTGTTTTGGCTAATTGAGATTCATTCATAAGAATTGTTGACCATTTATCTAAAGGCAATATCTCTATGATCCATATAAAAATAGACATAATAGTTAGCCCTTTTATTGCGCCAAAAAGAACACCCATAAATTGATTGACCCATTTATTCTGTTTAGATAAAAATGCAATTTGAAGAAATTTCGTAATAATACGAGCGATGAAAAGAACTAATGCAAAAATACCAAATGAGGCTAAAACAATTTCAACCCATGGATCAATTGCAACTTGTTTATGAATAATTGATGCTAGCGCTACGTAATATTTAAAAGAAAAAAATGCTGCAAAAACAAGCCCTAACAATCTACCCAATTCTTCAATTAATCCTCGTTTAAATCCAATCATTCCCATAACGACAAGATAAAAAACCGCAAGACCATCAATGAAATATCCCATTCAGGCAAGCAGCTCTCTTAAAATAGAGTTCGCAACTTTTCCATCTATTTTTCCTGACCCTTTCTTCATTACTTCTGGCATCACTTGACCCAAATCACTTATGCTTGTTGCACCAGTTTTTTTAATAATATCTTTCACCAAATTACGCGTTTCATCTTCGCTGAACATTTGAGGTAAATATTTTTCCAATAAATCTGCTTCAAATTTTTCAATTTCTGATAAGTCATCTCTTCCTGCATCCGCATATATTTTTTCAGATTCTCGGCGTTGCTTTACTAGGGTTTGAATCGTTTTGATTTCTTCAAATTCTGTGAGATCTTCTCGTTTCGCAATTTTTTTATCTTTTAATTTTGCGATAAGCCCACGCAATGTGATCGATTTCTGTTTCTCTCCAGCCTTCATAGCTTGATACATATCGGATTGAATTGTTTCAAATAAGCTCATTGTTTTTCCCAAATTATTATGATTGATCGATTTTTTTCATAGCCATAAGCAGTTTATCTTTATCGTTTCCAAATCCAATAAATCGTCGCCCAGATTTTTTAGTAATACGTCCAATAATTCCTTCTCCTAAAAATGGATCTAAAACCCAATTGAGTTTAAAGCTACTTGCCTTTAGAATACGATTTAATAAACGATCTGGAATATGTTCGTCACCTGGCAAAGGGCGAATATCTGCCCAAAAATTTGAATGGGATATTTCGTCGTCATTCCAATTCATCTCCAAAGATTCTTTTTGGACATAATTCTGATTGAAAAGGAAATCATTACTTTTCGTGGCAAACCAGATATCAGAACTTTGATTGAGCCACGTCGGAGATTTCCCTTGACCTTTTGCTGGTTTATTATTCCATGTAATTCTTGATTGAATTTTGAAATGATCATTCAATAAAGCATGATACATACCAGAATATCGCCAGCCACATAGTAAATATATTGCGCCCGTGGGTTGCAAAACACGCATCGATTCTTGCAACCATTTTTCATTCCATTGATAGAAATCTTGCAGCGTCATTTTTTGTGGAGAATTTTCTATATTTGCCCAAGGATCTTCAGGCGGTTTGGCAATCAATAAATCAATGGTATTGTCCGGCAATTTTTGTAATCCTTCGATTGTTTCTGCTAAAAATAAACCTTCGGACATTCCTTCAGGTGTCATTTTAATATCATCTACCGTTCGAACCGCAGGCAAATATCGATTTAAATCATTAATAGTTAAACCTGGATATGGCTCCAGCGGATTACTAAATAAAGGCGTAAAAGGTGATTTTGATTCTCTTGACATGGTTTAATTTATCCTAAAATCCTAAAAATAGAAAATTGAATGATTGATTCTTTCATTATTGGTTCTGAAATTTCACCATCTATGAGCCAAAAGAAAAAAGTGTTATTTGTATGCACCGGCAATTCTTGTCGTTCTCAAATGGCAGAAGGAATCCTTCGAGATTTAGCTGGAGATCGATTTCAAATCTTTAGCGCAGGAAGCCATCCCTCCAGAGTTCATCCCATGTCTATTGCAATTTTAGCAGAATGGGGTATCGATATTTCTCATCACCGCTCTGACTCTATCCAAAAATATCTTGACCAAAATATTGATATTGTGATTACGGTCTGCGATAATGCGAATGCAGTTTGTCCTGTATTTCCTGGCGATGTAGAAAAAATTCATTGGAGCGTGGATGATCCTTTTCGTGGCTGGAGTGACGAAAAAGCATTCAAAGATCGATATCGAGAAACACGGAATGACCTGAAAAAACGGATAGAAATCTTTTTATCAAAATTATGATTCCCTTTTCTTAATTATCAAATTGAAACCACTTTTTCTTATACTCTCTTTTTTTGTCCCAATTTCAGCTCAAATTATTTTTACTGAAATTATGTATGATTTACCCGGGACCGATTCACCAAATGAATTTGTAGAAATATTTAATAGCTCTGAAATCGATTCTGTTCATTTAGCTGGATGGACAATTGTTGATCGATCCTCTTCTGATGTGCTGGTTGACTCGGGCTTTGGACTAAGTATTCCGCCTTTAGCTTATGCTTTGATTTTGGAAGGCGATTATAATTTTTCCTCTGGTGCCTACTTAGATATTATTCCTACTGAAACCATCTTGATTAAGGTGGATGATTCCAGCATTGGAAATGGATTGTCCAATTCAGATTCATTATTTCTCTATGACTCAAGTGGTGTTTTAATTGATTCGCTTGGATGGACCGATGTCTCGCCAGATGGTTTTTCCTTAGAACGAGTGCGACTTCATTTTCCAAACGAATCCTTTAATTGGATTCCATCTCTCGATTCTCTCGGAACACCTGGCGTGATTAATAGTGTTTATCCTGAAAATATAGACGGAGCATTGGTCGAATCTTCTTTATCTTTATCGCCAGCCATTATTGAAAATGGTGGCACAAGCACGATCATCGGACGAGTGGTAAACGAAGGATTAGAAAACTTTGAAGGACAAATTCAGATTAGCGACAATTTGAATATTATTTCAACAGAATTCTTAGAAATTTTATCTGAATTAGACACAACAAGTTTTGAAATGGAAATTGGCCCTTTTGGATTTGGAGAACACGGTTTATCTGTTTCTCTTCTTATCACGGATGATTCAAATTTGATAAATAATATCGACTCTATCAATCTCGGGGTTCGATATGAAACGCAGTTATTTCGCATCAATGAATTTTACCCAAAGCCCACAAGCGAAGAACCAGAATTTATAGAATTTATTTATTTTGGAGAAGACAGCATTAATATCAATAATTGGGAATTAAAAGATAGTCGCGACAATACAAATTATCGTTTCCCTGAAAAAATGATTGGGCCCAATGAATATTTTATCGTTGCCGATGACTCTTCGTTTTTGACGCTCGTCCCAGATTCGGTTCCGTATATTGTTCCAATTGGTGGCTTCCCCAGTTTGAATAATTCCGATGACAATATTCGTCTTTTAGATCCATTCGGAACCGTGATTGATTCCTTATCTTATGACGCAGATTTTGGATACACTACTGGAAAGTCTACCGAAAAAATATTTATGGATTCTCTGTCACATCTTTCAAATAATTGGCGACAAAGTTCTGCAGAAATAGGGAAAACACCCGGGTATCTCAATGCCGTTACCCCTTTTGAAATAGACGGAACGCTCATCTCTGGGCTTGTTTTTAATCCACTTTACCCTGAAGAAAACCAGCCATTTTCTGTAATGGTTTCTGTGCTAAATTCGGGAATATTACCTTTTTTGGGAGCACTGACTATCTCACATTTTGATGATGATCTTTCAGAGATGTCCTTCAATTCTGGCGCATTAGGTGACACGACTTTTGTAGAAATGAATTTACCTGGATTTACCTCTGGATCCCATCAACTTACGATTGATCTTTTTCTTCCAGGGGATGATAATTTAGACGATAATTCTTGGGTGGATACGTTGAAAGTTCAATACAGATTTAAAACGGTAGTGTTAAATGAGTTTATGGCTTTACCCAATAATGATCAGTCTGAATTTGTAGAATTTATTGTAAGCCAGGACTTAAACATGAAAGACTGGCAATTTTCTGACAATCAAAAATCTCCTGTTCCCATTCCAGATAGAATGGTATATGAAAATAATTTTGTTGTTTTGTTATCCGACTCTGTAATGCTCAACGCTGTTAATCCAAATGCTCATATTTTTGTCTATGAGGAAGGCTTCCCCTCTCTCAATAATTCTGGTGATGCTATTTACATTTATGATATGACTGGCGCCATTATTGATTCACTGATTTACGATCAAACTTGGGATATTGCTTCTGAATTTTCCACTGAAAAACTTCGGGCAGAATTTGAATCTAATCTTAAAAGCAATTGGATAATAGCAGAATCAGAAAATGGTCATTCTGCCGGAGAACAAAATAGTCAAATGCTTAAAGATATTGATGGGGCACTAATTCAATCTCTTCTTTCTCATTCACCTCAGTTCCCAGAAAGATCAGATTCGACTCGAATCAATATTTGGATTAAAAATAATGGCGTTCAACCTTTTTCAGGAAATGTATTTATTGAAAATGATGATGATGAATTAGGAGAGTCTAGTTTCTCCACAATTTCTCCTGGAGATACATTAATGCTTCAAATCACGGTTCCTCCCATGTCATCTGGCATTCACTTTCTTCAAATCTTTTTGGATGTTCTTGACGATACTTATTGGGGAAATGATGGAATTACAGATACCATTTTAGTTTCTTTTCCCTTTGGCGCCCTAAAGATAAATGAATTTCTTTCTCTTCGAGATTCCAATTATTTTGAATTTGTGGAACTTGTTTCTGATACTAACCTAAATATTTTGGGTTGGGGTTTAAGTGATATTTCAGGAAAAGTGATGACGTTTCCAAATCTAAACCTTAATAAAGGCGATTATTTTATCCTTTCGGGTGATTCGGCATTTTTGGATTTGATGACAGACATCGATGCTGTTCAGATTTCAGAAACCAATTTTCCAAACTTAAACAATGGGACAGATGGCATCTATGTATTGGATATGACAGGAAAAATTCTGGATTCACTTATTTATGATGAATCATGGCCAATTATTGAAAATAGATCTACTGAAAAATTTCATATTTCTTATCCATCCAATTCATCCAAAAGTTGGGGCGTTACTGTGAACGAATCTGGTATGACACCTGGGGCTAAAAATAGTCTTGCGTTTGAAACCCTCCCTGAAGACGGCTCTATTAATTTTTCGCCAAATCCTTTTTCACCTGATGGAGATGGATATGACGATATCTTGAACATGGAATATGATCTGCCCTTTGAGAACAGTACGCTTCGAATCGAAATATTTGACATGACTGGACGAAAAATTGCCGAACCATTCTACAATCTAAATGTAGGGCAAAATGGTGTTTTAACTTGGGATGGCTTAAGGTCAACTGAGCAGAGGGCACGTATTGGAATTTATCTTATCAAAACAACCGCACGAGATCATGC
>JABHGY010000147.1 GCA_018671775.1 Fidelibacterota bacterium | reverse complement strand
GTTCGATTTTCTGTATAATCATTCGTAACGCCGAAATAAACAGCATCATTAAATTCAATTTTAGAAATAATACGCCAACCTGCACATTCTTCTTGACCACCATCTTTACTACCATTGATAATTGATTCTACTTTTGAGACAGCGGCTTCCATTGTTTTTTCTTTAAACAATACATCCTGCGAACTCTCCCAATTTCTCCACATAGCCATCATTTTGGCTGGGCCATCTCCATTAAAATCATTCAACTCATCTTCATCTCTTAATGGTGGAAGTTGTTCGGATACAACTTTCCCCGGAATATTCGCCACAATAGCTTTCATTTCATCGCTGACATTTTTTGCCGTGGAGAGCAATTCTTGATATGAATTTGAATCTTCATAAAATATCATGGCATGGGCTACGGGATTTGTCATATTGATAAATGTTTTCCGGCCGTCTCCATATTCATAAATCGCTACACGGAGCACTTGAGCTGAAATGGTATTTGGCTCTTCATTCTCAACAGCTTTCAAATAAGTTGGGGACGTTAAAATATATAAACGGGAGTTCTGTCCATCTATGTCTGATGAATTAAAATCATATTTTGCATGAAGAGTGAAATTGGATTCACCCAAGGCCAATTCAAATGCAGATGTCGTTTCTTCAAAAGATCCGGATGCATTCAGTATTTTTTCGAAAATGCCAATATCAGGACCTGCAAAAAGGAACTGAAAGAAAATGATTAAAGTGATTATTTGTTTCATAATAGAACTCCTATCAATGGGATTATTAGTTTATCCATACATTTCTTTTGATTTTTTTGCAACTGCAGCTTCTTCTTTTGAATACCCTTTCCCTGACCAAAGCATATCGTAGGCAATTTCCTTATTTCCATTTTCACATAGTTCCAACACTTTCATGAATAATGGTTGAAATGTTTCACTACGGTGAGATGCTTCATGATCTGCCATTGTATGCCAAAATGTAACAATGAGTGCTTCCTTATTTTTTCCTTCTGTATCTACGGCTTTGCCAATCGTGCTACCTTCATTGGAAATCTGTCCTGTATTTAAACACACAAAACCGCCCACAAAACCTGTTTCCGAATGATAGGTTTTTACATTCTCACATAATTCTGCGACACGCATTTCCAAATCATCCAATGTGTATTCAGGACGTAGCATTACATAATTGATTGTTACTACTCCATCGTGTGGAAATCCCGGTATTAATTCAGCCATTTTTTACTCCTTATATTTTCTTATAACCAATGAAATCCATGCTCCAATCCCCACTGTTTTGCGGAGACATCTCCCCAAAAAGCAGCCTGTCTGTAAAATCGGGTGGCTTCATCGAGTTGATTGTTTTTTTCATAAATTGCTCCAAGACAATTATACGATTTTGTATGTTTTTCATTTAATTCTAATGCTTGAAGATAAGCAGAAACTGCCTTTTTCTCCTGATTCATCTTTGTAAAAGTTTGCCCAATCTGATAGTGTGGTTTAGCATTTTTTGATTCAATACTTGATGCGTGCTTGTAGGTCTTCACGGCATCATTATAATTCCCATTTTTATAGTGAGCCAATCCTTTTTTCATAAATGTTCTATAATGGTTTGGAAAATGTTTAACTACTTCATTATAGGTAGAAATTGCATTCTCATACTGGCCCATATTTTGGAATGTATTTCCCAGCGCATACCAAGCTCTACCATGAAATACGTCAAATTTAACACATGACTGATACGCATCAATCGCTTTGTCTAATCCTCGATTATGGACAAAGGTATTTCCGAGATTATACCAAGCATTTGCGTAATTAGGATTTATCGCGATGGCTTTATTAAAGAATTCTTTTGCCAGATTAAACCGACTGTCAGCATCATAAGTGACACCCATATTATTCATGGCTTCTGTATAGTTGGGTTTGAATGAAATAGCTTTTTCATAATGATGAACAGAAGATGTAAAATCTTTTTTTCTGTAAAAGCAATTTCCCAAATAATATTGGCATTGCGCATTATTGGGTTGAATTGCATTCGCTTCATTAAAATAATGAATAGCGTCGTCGAATCGTTTTCCGCGGTAAGCAAACAACCCCTTTTGAAACCAATCCATTGATTCCAATGCATCATGGCTTTCTTGGCCAGTGGGATTTGGTAAGGATTCATCCAACAAACTATTCGTTATAGTAAATACATTGGACAACACATCAAGGCCTGTGGTTTCCACATGGGCAATGGCTTTGGATAGCGATTCACCCATTATTTTCGACCCCTTTGTGTTTCACCTGTGACAGGGGAAAAAGATATGATTTTAGATTGGAATCCTTTTTATCTCCCCTGTAATAGGGGAGATAAAAAGTGGGGTCATAATAAATGGATCCACCATATTTCATTGGATAGAACTTTGGTTCATGTGTTGAATTTCTTGTTCCAATTTTCGCTTCTTTTCTTTGAAATATTCATCCCAATCATCCAAAAGTATAACTTGAATAAATGCAGGTGAATTTTTCAATTCTTTTAAATCAGATTTAACGATTTTCAATTGTGATTTAAGTCTTATGATTTCCAACTGTATTTTTTTCATATCTTGGCTGGTAAGTGAAGATACATTTACTGGTTTTTCGCTCTCCAATGATTCCCATATCTCCCGAACGCGATTTAAATCATTCTGGTTATAAGCTGATTTAAGTTCATGAAAAGTCGCACCTGCTTCGTCTTCCAAATCATCTTCCACCATATCAGGGTGACAGCATTTACTTGATTTTCTGAATAGGTCTTTTAATTCTGTCTGTTCATCATCCGATAAGGTCCATTGAGACTCTATTTGCGCCGCATCAAATATTTTTTGATAATCATGAAACGCTTTCCCCGCATTATCGTAAGCTTGTTTCCATTCAAAATCTGAATCAGCTTTTTTCTTTAATTTGTCTTTTCGAAGGGTGAGTAATTGAATGATAAGTCGCCCACATTCCTGTTGATGGCGAATATTGAAATCGTGAATAAGCTTATCTAATTCTGTTTTTTCACTCTCTCTTTCCCCTAATTCTTCTCGAAGATATTCAATTTCTTTTAACCCAGATTTGATTTCAGGATTTTGCACATGGATAAGTGTGTCAGTATTCATTTTGATCGTTTAATCGGATTAATATATAACTACCACGAAGTCTCAAAGACACAAAGGAGTTTTAATTTATCCATATTTATTCTTGACAGGATAACAGGATTAACAAGATTCTAAATCTTTAGTTGATTGGTGAAAAATAATTGTTTTCATATTTTATCTAATTTGAGTCTAATTGGTTGGTGAATTTTGTCCACATATCTGAAATACTCATATTCATTTCTTCTTGAAAGGATTTACTAAAATTATTTCCTTCTTGAATATTTTGTAGAAATGTGTTAAAACTTAATGAGTCCGAATTCACAATAAATGTTACAAACATTTTTGCTTGTTTGTGAAACATTCTGTAAGAAATCCCATTCATCACCTTCGGAAATGAACCAAAAATCTCACCTTCTTCCTGCACAATAAAGTGTTTCCCGCTTAATATGAAATTAATGGCATTTTCTTCTTTAATTCCTTCACCGCCACTTCCAGCCAAATAATCACCAAATCCTTCATGAAACCAGTGCGGGATTTTTCTATATTTAAAAAAACCTAATTGCTGACGAAAAAGTAAATGAGACAATTCATGTTTCAAAGTTTCTTTATGTGTATCTAATCCTTCAAAATTGAATGCACTTGGTGCAATATAAACATCACCACGCAATGATGTCCCACGAATAGGGAATTGGATATTTTCACCTAAATATTCATTATGGCTTTTCTGTGAATTACAAACATAAACATTAAATGGTTTGAGAAAAGTCTTTAATTGTTTCTCTTTAATTATATTTAAAGCAATGGGAAAATAATCTGCTATTTTATCAGAATACTCTTTAGCATTTGGCTCATAAAGAATTCGGCTATTATTACTATGTTCAATAAAATGGTCTTTAGATTTTGTCAACGCTGTCCAATAATTTGGTCGAACCATAATAAATAATGTCACTAATAATATTGTCATCAAAAGTAAAATCATAAATACATTTTTTGTTGTAAACCATTTCATTCTTTTATCCCGGTCAACTTTCCCATTGACTTTTTACTTAACCGAATACCATTGTTATTAATTTTAATATCCAATAAATCCTGTCCAATTCTTTGATGAATTTCAGGAAGATGTTTCACGCCATTATCGTAATCCACCAATCGATTGATAAGATAAAATAAATACATACTTGTAAGCCAATTGGTGAATTCCTGTTTTGAGCCCAAATGTTTTTTCATATTCAACATCACCCAAGAAAAATGATTCCACACATCAAAACAAGAATCACAGGAACGGTCAATTCCCACACAACATCGCCGGGTTGTTTTGAAGTCAGCATTATAAGCCCGAAAGTGTGGGCTATATGGATTTCCATTTTTCATCCGCTCTGTGTTCACAGGATTATTCGTGCTCACCGTGGTGCAAACATTATAACCCCATTTTTGTTCGTAAAGTTTTCCAGTAGAAATCACCTTTGTTAAATACGATGAAAGAAAAATATAATCGGGATGGCGTGCCATCACCTTGTCAATTTCTACTCGAACTTTATCAAATCCTTTTCGGTGATCCATACCACCACCCCGATTATTTATATCACTGTAGAAATTGAATAAAACCCGATTTTCATTTGCCACACATTGATCCACCACTGATGCGATTTCATGGGCATTTCCGGCAGAAACGGTATAATACCAAAAAGCGCGAGAATCATTTTTATAATTATCTAAAGCCACCTTAAATAAATCTCTCTTACCCTTGTTTCGCAAGTCTGAATCCGTTTCATGATTCCCCCAAACGGACACGCCGATGGGCATATTTTCAAATCCATCTTTCGGAATTTTTATAATGCCATTGGTGGAAACATTCATTTTAAAATGGTCATAAATCTTTTTCAACCTATCCAACCGTAAACTTGGCTCCCCACCGACGATAGTAATAAAATTGGTTCCCCGTTCCAATTCTTTTTCAATAAATGCATCAAATACAGTTTCATCCTTTGGTGGATTTATCTTGTCCATATTTTCAGAAAAATAATAGCATCCCGCACATCGGATATTGCATTCGTCTGTTAAATCCAATGAGATAGATTTCATAGTTCCTGCTTGTCGAATCTCTTTATACAATTGGTGTAAAAACGGGTCTTGAAGGTAAGATTTAAGTGTATTCATTTAAAAACTTTCATGATAGGATAACAGGGTTGACAAGATGGTAAAAAAATATTCTTTTTATGTTTTTTCCAGTTCATCCAGTTAACCCCGTCAATTTATAAATTGTTTCCCAGTCAATTTTTTCTCCATTTCAGCATTTCCATTATCCAATTTAACGGAGTGAATTAATCCATTTTCCACACGGAAACTGCCCACAATCTTTTCACCGCTTAATTCTATTTCTTCATAATGAATAAAAACATTTCGAGCTATTTTCAATGGTTTCCGTTTTGAAGATCCAATTTCTTCATCCATAGAATTCAAAAATGATTCTGACCGTAAAACGGCACCCACTTGTCCTGCCCGTTCAATTTCAGTAATGGTCATACCACCGGGATTAAGTTTACAATTTAGATGGGATTCATATTCTATAATCAATTGGTCGGCAAGTTTATCCATCTTGACCATTGAACCAATATCATCCAATGTAATTATATGGTCTTTCATGGCTTCTTTGGCTAATTCACGAAACGCTTCATTGGGGACATTCCAGACCGATGCCATGGTATCAAAATCAAAGTCAAAAAGAATATTTCCTACAACAATACTTGCTTCGCCCATTTGCCCACCACCGATACCGGCAACACGCTTGCCATTCATTTCTACTTCATGACTACCCACCAATTCCGCTTTTACATCAAAAAAATGTTTCAATGTATTCACTACCGGTGTCAACATCATCTCATATATTTTATCCGAGTTCGCTGGCACACGACTTTTATGAAATACACATTGGTAAAAAAGTTGACTCGAATCAAGATATGTCCCACCGCCGCCGACTTTCCTACGCAAGATGGGAATTTCTTTTTCTTCGCAGGCTTTTCGATCAAATATTTCACTCAATTTCTGATGATATCCCAAACATACATACGGATCCGACGGTTGAGAAATAATAATCGTATCCGGTGTATCTTCGGTCATGAGTTCTGCAACGGTGTGATAAACTGCCTGCGTTTGCCATCCGGGAATCCGTCCCATGTGGATTAATCGTATAAATTTCATATTAGTTTGACGGGATTAACAAGATTTACAGGATGGGAAAAACCGTTTATATATTTCTTTTATCCAGTTCATCCTGTTATCCTGCTCTTAATTCCCCATTTAATTGCATTTGTTCACGAATCAAATTCAATTCATCGCCAGTGGGTTTGAAGGGATAATCCCGAAATTCTTCCCCAGGACGATAAGACCCATACGGCCTATTACACGCCATTACGCCTTCTCTATCGGGACATCCATTTGTCATAAATGGGAACCCTTCGTCAATTGTATCTTGAATCAATTCTTCTTCCGATTCAATAGATGTAATAAATCCATTTTCATCAAATTGAAACACATCCCGCTCCGCATCTTTTTCTTCGATGAGATATTTTGCCAATTGCACCCGGCGATGTCGCTGGATGGGCTGACGCGTTTGATCTTGCAAAGTGGTTCCCGGTTCAGGATTAAATGAAAATAAATAACCGGCGATTTCTTCTGCTTTCAGTTTATAAAACATGTTCACCATATCTTGATCCGTTTCGCCCAATCCCACAATCAAATGGCAATTCACATTCAAAGGACCATAAATCTTTCGAGCGGCTCGAACCATCTCCCAGTGATAATCCCAATCGTGTGGACCGCTTGCTTCTTTCCCGCGAGTTTTTATGAATAATTCTTCTGTAACAGCGTCCAATCCATACCCAATAATATCAATCCCTTCTTCCTTCAATTGCTCCAAGAAAGGAACAGTCATGGTTGTGGCATTCACCAATCCGGATAGTGGCACTTCTGGGGCCGCAGTGTGAACTTTCCGTGTTATTCCTATTAAATCATCATTAGCACGATGGTCTTGAACTTGGGAAATACAGACACGCCCCACAGAACTTTCCGCTTCTTTTTCTGCAATCTTTTCTGCAATTAAATCGGTAGAAAACAAAGGCCAGTCCACACGGATAAAGCTATTTTCTTCTGCCAATCCAGGACGCTCCCGCGCCAATCCGCAATAACTGCAATTGGCAAAACAGCCTTCAGGGTAATTTTGAAGCAGATTGATGCACCCGCAGCCGCAGCCATGAATTCGACCGGGTTTGAGCCCCAGTTCAATGGCAGCCGCCATACTAATTCGAACATAATCCGGACTAATATTCAGCAATTCTGCCTGTTCTTGTGATGATAATTTTAGTTGTTCGTTCATAATTTCCTTTTTTCGACAGGATTAACGGGATTTACAGGATGGTAAAAGAAAATAGAATATTCTTATAACCATTTCATTCTGATTCCAAATTTGATTCTTTATTTTTTAACTATTTTAATCCTGTTTTATCCTGTTATCCTGTCCATATTTTTTTACCAAGTAACGCCACAACAGGCATTAATAAATGATGGTTCTAATCCTTTCTCTTGTGCATATCCCACGATGCCTTCCGATGGAAATGCAATCCCATTCAGCCCGGCGTTTATGGCGGATTTATCAATTTCAATTTTTATGTTCCCCAATGGGCGAGCACATCCCAACAAAATGGGTGTGGATGGCAATGACAATCTCGCAGTTTCAAAAAACGTTCCAATTTCTTCCATGGATGGGGGAACCACGCCTTCCATGCCCGTGCCTGTTAGTGGTAATAATATCACCAGCACTAATATTTTCGGTGGAACCTTTTTTATCATATCCAAAGCTGCCCATTCGCCATTCATTTTTCCAAAATAATGTCCCAAAACAATATGGGGAATGGCTGGAATTTTATATCTTTGCAATCGTTCTAATACAGCTTCATAATCGGATGGCTTTGCGTCCAAATGATACACATCCGTAATCGTTTCCTGATCACCGATGATATCTAACATAACGCCGTCCACGCCAACATCAGCTAACGCTTCGCATGTTTCTTCGTCAGGCAATCCGGGGTGAACCCGAATGACCATTCCCAACTCTTTACGTATTCGCTTCATATCATCTATGTGCGGCAGTAACGGAACTTGATTTCGAATATTACTGCCGCCTGAAATCAAAACCCCCTTCGCTCCTTTTTCCTGCAAATTTTTCGCCATATCAAAAAGACTGCCGTCATACGACGGCAAATCCAGCATATTGTCCAACATTTTGGTGTTGCAGTGTTCACAATTCAATGCGCAATTATTTCCCGTAACACTGATGGAAACAAACTCTTTCATTGAACCGGAAAATTCAGACGTGCTGTGTGGTTTTAGTCCGGGGCCGTAAAATGTAATTTCGTTGGGGAAGTTCTTCCGTCTTATTTCAAAAGGATTTCCCAAAGATATGTTCATTGATTCAATAGTAGTTTCAAGCATGGGCACTTCCTGGGGTGACAAAACACCCATAGGGATCTGATGAATGTTTTCGTGCCATAATTTCCGCTTTTTGAATGGCTGACATCAAGCCCTTGATTAAGGATTCCATAGGCAAATTTGCTAAATCACCCGACCATCTTTCATACACTTGAGTTAATGTTTCTGTGAGAGATTTATCCTGACTCGAATGCCAACGCAAACTTTGTTCTAAATCGGCAATAGCATGTTCGGATGTAAAAAAGTCCCCGCCGATATAAGCGGATTTAATCATTCTCCCCGCAAGCACAATATGAATATCCAACAGTCCGCCATCTGTTTTAATGATAGATTTTCCAACTGCATCAGTAACATCAGTCGATTGGAATATCCAGCCTGAATCCATGTATTTATCTTTTTCTAATTGACGGATTTCATCCATTTCTTCATGGGAGAAATCACTTAATTCCATATTTACGCCAAAAGCTGTTTTATATCCATTTAAGACGGTTCGCCGGACCTTATTCAACGTAATTGGGTTTAAATTTTCCCGTTGAATCGTAGTTGTTCTTTCTGCTACAGATGAAATTTCTTTATCTGAAATCTTTTCAAAAGGTGTTTGTAAAACATTAAGCATATACGCCACATCCAAATCCACTAATAATGACGCATGAAATAGCAATCCACCCGTAGCTGTTTTATGTAACCCCAATCCGGCAATTTTCTTTCCATTCACTTCCAAATCATTTTTTCGGCGAAATTCAACATTAATGCCTAAAGTCGCCAAACCGGAAATAATGCCTTGAGAAAATTGCGCCATTCGCTCTCTAACACTTGCGTATGTTTCATCGGATTTTCCTGGAATTGCCAAAGCCACACCTAATTGATTTTCTCCCATAATGATAGCGCCACCGCCTGTGGGTCTCCGATTGACAGGGATTTTATTTTTCACACAATAATCCAAATTCAATTCATTTTCAATCGTCTGGAATCGCCCTACCAATGCGCAGGGTTGGTAGGTATAAAGTCGAAGTGTGGGTTGAGATATGCCGGTGCCGGCACGATTTGCAAGAACTTCATCCGCCGCCAATCCAGCGGACGCGGTTACATCGTTATTTTCTATATACCGCCAAGTGTTCACCCAGCTATGCCTTGGGTTTCAAATCGTTCTATTTCAGATTTCATCCAATCAGGAAGCGCATCGCCAGAAACCATTGCCGCAGATTCGTCCGCCCAGTTCGCTGGCTCTATTTTAATCAACCACCCCTTATCAAATGGGTCTTCGTTGACCAACAAGGGGTTTTGCAAAACGGCATCATTTTTTTCAACGACAATTCCGGAAATTGGGGCAAAAAGTTCGCCTGTCATTTTCGCCGCTTCCATAGATCCCATGACCTTTCCCATTTCTACGGGTGAGCCTACCGCCGGCAGACTTAAATAAGCCATTTCACCCAATGAATCCAGACCCAATTCATCCATGCCGATGGTTATGCGTCCATCATCTTCTTGTTTGGACCAAAGATGGTTGCTGTTGTAAAAACGGTCTGGTTTAAAATCAAATTGTTTCTTCATATTGTATTAAGTGTTTGAGTTTTAGTGTGTTTAAGTGTTCGTGTATTCAAATAGTAATGTATGAACTTGTTCATACGCCTGAACACTGAAATACATTAACACTTTTATTCCACATCCTGTTCATCCTGTGATCCATTCAAATTTTCTTCCGGTAAATCCATCGCTTCAAGAACAAAATCAATAATATCCTTCACCGCCATCGTATCTTCATTTCCCGATGTTTTTGCTGCATCAGAATACATGGTCATGTCTTTGGGACACGCCACTGTAAAATTATTTACACCAACAGAAACGGCTTCTTCGATGCGATTTTCACTGGGGCGTTGGGTCATGTCTTCATGATCCGGGAGCCAAACTCGTCCGCCGCCTGCACCACAGCAAAAACTATTTTCTTTGTTTCGGGGCATTTCCACCAAATCAATGCCACAGAGTTCCATTACATCACGTGGATCATCATAAATACCATTGTAACGCCCCAAATAACATGGGTCATGATAAGTGGCTTTAATGTCCAATTTTTTCTTGAGTTCAATATCGCCACTTTGGATGAGTTCCAGTAACAAAGTGGAATAATGTTTCACCGTATAATTTCCGCCTTTGTCCGGATATTCATTCTTCAGCGTATTAAATGTGTGGGGGTCAGTGGTGAAAATTTCTTCAAAGTCACATTTTTCAAGTATTTCAATATTTTGCTCTGCTAACACTTCAAAGAGTCCTTCTTCACCGGCACGTCTCACATCATTTCCTGCAGATTTTTCCTTTTTACCCATAATACCAAAATCCACGCCTGCCGCTGTTAATACTTCCGCTACTTTTCGTGTCGTGTCTTGACAGTTCTGATTAAAGCTGGCAAAATCACCCACATACCAAAGATATTTTACTGGTTCCTTTGTGGCATCTTTCAGTTTAAAATCTAATTTTTTCGACCATTTTGAGCGGCGACGAGCAGATTCATTAAATGAATTTCCCTGTTCATCCAAACTGCGTAATACATCGGCCAATTCGTCGGGCATTTTTGCATCAAAAACCTGATTTCGACGCATTTCCAAAATGTCCATCATAGGTTCATTCCCAACAGGACACACTTCCACACAAGCGTAACAAGTGGTGCAAGACCAAACCGCATCATCGGAAATAGCATAATCCAATAAAGCTGTTTCACTGGCACCATTGAAGAGCGCATTTCCCTGCTCATTGATAAAATATCGTTTATTGATTTCCAACGCAGATGGACTTAATGGCGTTCCGCTTTCGTGAGCCGGGCATACTTCATGGCATCGAGTGCACATGATACAAGCCCACGGATCCAATACTTGTGGCCAAGGCAAATCGGACAATGTTTTTGAACCGGGCGATGCGGTATTTGTTACGCCATCCATGGCCCCCCGTTCTGTTCTGCGACCCAACGCCAAATTCACAGGTGCAATCATGAGATGAATATGCTTAGATCGTGGAAAATATGGCAGGAACATAACAATAAGTCCCATGGCCAACCACCACGTCACATGAATCCCAGTTTCTAATGAAGCATGAGACCAATCCGAAAAAAGTCCGGACATAATGCTGGCTGTAGGTAGCCAAGAATCTGTGTGCCCATTTTCGGCTAAATGCATGGCTGTTCCTAACCATCGTGAGCCTACATGAAATAAAATAAAGATTCCCACAATAAGCGAATCTTTTTTCAATCCGCCAGCACTCACACCGGAGTGCAATTTCACATTGGCATTAAATTCCATCACTTTGGGTTTTTGGATAAATCGGCGATAGAGAAAGAAAAGCATTCCAACTAACACAAATACACTAAAAATATCTGCAAACACATTAAACAGATTCGCAATAATATTCTTACTGCCGATGGTTGTCCAGTCAGGGATATAGGCTTCCAGAACATCATTCACATTCACCAATAAATAAAAACT
>JABHGY010000146.1 GCA_018671775.1 Fidelibacterota bacterium | reverse complement strand
CCTTACACGCTAGTAGATGGTGTATATATCGTTTCTTTTGAACAAACATCTTGGCAAGATGAAACTACATGGCAAGTAACAGATGTAGATGGAAGCGTGATTGCCGAAGGTGGCGTTGCAACAGCAGTTTATTTTTCTATTGGCGATGCACCAACCCCACAAGCAGACCTAGCAATACTTGATATGTGGTACGATGGCTGGCAAGATGCCGTATTAATGTCTGTTGTAAATATTGGAGATATTGATGCTGGTTCGTTTTTGGCAACCTACTATATTATGAACCCAACCGACACGAGCTGTGCTAATGACACTTATGAGGCTTGGAGTCAGGTAGATGGCTTAGCTGTTGGCGACACTGCAATAACCGGTATTGGCGGCATTCAAGCCTATACAGGCTGGGGCACTTTTGAAATGGGCGCTTTAGTCGATTGGGCTTGCGCAATTGACGAAAGCAATGAAACCAACAATAGCATTACGACAAACATTGCGGTTGCAAACCCACTTGATGGTGTGGTTTGGAATATATACAGAGATGGCGCAATGCTCGCAACAGCGGAAAGTTTCCCTGATTATTCCGATACAAGCGTTGTGGGCGATACAAGCTATTGTTACACTGTATCCCAAGTGTTGAGCGATGGAACAGAATCTACACAATCGAATGAAGCGTGTGCAACGCCGATTCCGGCTGTGAATTTGCCCTCACCAACAGATTTACTTGGCACGTATGCAAACTGGGAAGTTTCTTTGACATGGACCGCACCAGACCTTGGTGGTTTTGGTCGTTCCTTTAGTAATAATAGTATGGGCGAGAAAATTGACGATCCATCAAGCTATCAGATTTATAATAAATCAGATTATCCAGATAGATCTCGTCAAGGTGGCGATACCGTTGATGATGCAACTGTGATTGACGCTTTCCCTTATTATATTACAGGGACAACAGCAGGTTATACAAATGATTACGACCAGGTTTGTCCTTATACTGGAAGCACAGCACCAGATGTGGTTTATAGTTATACCGCAACATCAAATGGCATTTTGGATATTAGCCTATGTGGAGAAGGAACAAACTATGACACAAAAGTGTATGTGTTTGAAAATGCCGTTGACAACATGGCTTTAACTGTAGATGGACTTGAAGCGTGTAATGACGATGAGTGTGAAAACTCAACAACAGACTACCTTTCCTATCTCCCTGGCGTTGTTACAACAGCAGGGAACACCTATTACGTTGTAATTGATGGATATGGTGGAGATGCCGGCGACTATGAATTAGAAATTCTATTCATGGAAGACACACCACTTCTCGGATACAATGTGTATAGAGATTCTGTTGTTGTGGCTGAATTACCTGGAGACGCACTTGGCTTTGTAGACATGATGGACGAAGACCAGATTGGCGTTCATTCATATTTTGTAACAGCAGAATATGAAGTATATGGCGAGTCCGACCCAAGTAATACAGTGGACGTTGATGTTGTTTTCGCTTTGGTTCCTCCAACGAACCTTGTGGCTGAAACAGCAGGAAACGATGTATTCCTTTCTTGGGATCCTGTAGGTGGCGGCCCAGCTGGAGGTCCTTGCGATGGTTCATTTATGGTTCTCGGTTCAGACCCAGACCTTGGAGATTGTTATGAGGACGGTACGGGTTATTTTTGGTTTGTTTGGGAAGGCGGATGCTTAGCTACAACCCTGTATTACAATGGAGCACCAGACGGAATGGATCTTTCGAGCTATGGATTTACCGAAGGATTCTATTTTTATGGATTTGATCCAGGCACAGAAGATACTTTCACGATGGACTTTGATGACGGCACATCAGCCACACAAACGCAAACAGTTGATTGTGTAGGAACAAGGTCTAATGAAGCGGATCCTGTATTAAGCTTTATTGTTGCGCCAAACACTCTTACTCGTGAGTTCCAGGGATACAATGTTTATCGTGACGGACAATCAATCGGTACAACTGACACAACGTATTTTGATGACTATGATCTTGATTTTGATGTGACATATTCTTATTATGTGACCGCATCGTATGATGAAGGAGAGTCTGGTCCATCTAATACTGTAGACGTTACACCACATAATACACCTCCATCAGATTTCGAAATGATGTCTCCTGGAAACCAAGAAGTGATTGTTATTACTCGAGAAAACATCGCAACATCAACGGTTGACTTTATGTGGACCCAATCCAGTGATGCAGATGGAGACGCTGTTGAATACACGTGGGGTTGGGTACAGCCCGGCGCATGGTATGGTGGTGATTCGGTTATAACGAGCAATACGCTCAGCCTATCCTATCAAGAAATATATGATATGATTACAGTTCAACAAGACACAACATCTTGGTGGTGGTATGTTTCTGCAAGTGACGGCGTTGATACAACAGACGCAGGACCCGCGCCATATTATATGACAGTTAATTTTGATATTAGCCCAATGCTTTCCATTGATGGCTCTGCTATCCCAGAAGTGTTCGCTTTACATCAAAACTATCCAAACCCATTTAACCCGGTTACAAGTATTCAATTTGATATTCCAGAACAAAGTGAAGTTAGAATGGATATTTATAATCTAATGGGACAGCGGGTAGCCACGTTAGTGAATAACACATTAGAACCAGGCTTCCATGCTGTAAAGTGGAACGGAACAAATGATTTTGGCAAGCAACTATCATCGGGGATG
>JABHGY010000145.1 GCA_018671775.1 Fidelibacterota bacterium | reverse complement strand
GGTTTGGGGACGGCTTATCTTTTTGGATTTCAATGGGCCTTAGATAATGCTTATGAACGCATGGTGCAGATTGATGCAGATTTATCTCACGATCCCAATGATGTACCAAAATTATTAGCAGGATTAGATGAGAACGATTTGGTGATTGGCAGTCGATATTGCCAAGGCATTTCTGTGGTCAATTGGCCATTAAGACGATTATTTTTGAGCTATGGTGCTAATTTATATTCACGGATTGTTACAGGGCTTCCACTAATGGACAGCACGGGCGGATTCAAAGCGTGGAGTCGAAAAGTATTAGAAGCGATTGATTTAAACGATGTTCGATCTCAAGGCTATTCTTTTCAAATAGAAATGAATTTCCGTGCGTGGCGGAAAGACTTCAAAATCCATGAACATTCTATCATTTTTGTTGATCGAACCATTGGGGAATCAAAAATGAGCAGAAATATTATGTACGAAGCCATTTGGATGGTTTGGCGATTGCGGATTTGGAGATTTTTTGGCTGGCTGTGATTAGTTGAAAGTCGTAAAGTCGTAAAGTGGAAAGTCAAAAAGTCGAAAGTCGTAAAGTCATTAAGCTCTCCATTTGTATCGTAACGCTCAATGCTGAGCGGGTCATTCAAAATTGTCTCGATTCTATTCCTTCCGCTCTGGGTGATTTTCCATTTGAAATTATCATTGTGGATAATGCATCAAAAGATGGAACTATATCTTTAATCCAAAATCACCATTTAGACATTAAACTCATCCAAAATAAAAAAAATGATGGATACACGACGCCTATGAATCAGGCATTACAATGGGCAAAAGGCGATTACTTACTTCAATTAAATCCAGATGTGGTTTTGAGTAAGGGTGTTTTAGATGGGCTCATCAATTATGCTGAAAATAACGTAAAAATTGGTCTATGTGAACCAAAAGTATGCCATGAGGACGGAAGCTTTCAAAAATCAACAAGACGTGGATTAGCGCGACCTTGGGCTGTATTCACTTATTTTACAGGATTGAATCGTCTTTTCCCCAATGATGCACGATTTACGGAATATCAATTAAATCATTTGGATGAAAATAAGATTCACCAAGTCCATGGTATTTCTGGCACATGTATGTTGACAAAAAGAGCCGTATTTGATGAAATTGGGTATTTAGATGAGCGCTTCTTTGCTTATCAAGAAGATTCTGATTTTTGCATTCGGGCAGAAAAAGCAGGATGGGAAATTCATTATAATCCCAATTTTTTCGTAACGCATTTTACGGGGCAAGGTGGCTCCGATTCTGTGTCTTTTCTTGCTAATTTTGAGTGGCATCGTTCTTATTATCGCTATTACCGAAAGCATTTTTCACAGGATTATTTTTCGGGTTTTAATGCCTTTTATTACAGTCTTATGATGCTAAAATGCGTATTTTCGGCGATCAAATTAAGCATCATAAAATCATAAAAATATGCCAATGCCCTTAAGCAATATTGTCCAAATTGTCCTCTCATCAGCTGTTTTAGGATTAATTTTATCTACTGTTTTTATGTATTTAGCGCCAATAGTAGGGTTAATGGATGATCCCAAAAGTGCAGAACATAAATTACATCATAAACCGATTCCTTTAGTCGGTGGTCTTTCTCTGATTTTGAGTTTATGGATTGTATCCAGTTATTATGAAATTGCTCATCTAAACCCAATTCGTGGTATTATCATCTCTACTTCACTGATTTTTATTTTTGGATTATGGGATGATCTAAAAAATTTATCCCCCTGGATTAAACTAAGTGGACAAATATTCGCGGCCTTATTATTAGTGCAATTTGGTGTGCAAGTTCATCTATTCGATTCTCCTGAATTTTTCTTTACACCCAGTGAGCCATGGGGGAATATACTCAATACTGGGCTCACGATATTTTGGATTGTTTCTATTGTAAATGCCTTTAATTTTATTGATAGTTTTGATGGTCTAGCGACGGGATTAGCTAGTTTATCTTCCTTATTCTTTTTGATTATTTCTTTAGAATCAGGACAGAGTGAAATGGCGGTTTTGTGCGCCATAATATTAGGGGGAACCATGGCGATTTATTATTTGAATTCTCATCCTGCAAAAATATTTTTGGGTGATTCTGGTTCTCAAATGTTGGGCTTCATCTTAGCATCGATTGCGATTTTATATCAACCCCATGCCGTGAGTCAATTATCTTCTTGGTTTGTCCCCATTATGATTTTTTCTGTCCCACTATTTGATATTTGTTTGGTTTCCTTTTCTCGATTACGGCGAAAAAGAAAAATTCATTCTGCCTCACGAGATCATACATACCACCGCTTAACTGAACGAGGTTTGGAATTAGAACGAGCCGTTTTATTAATGCATGGCGTATCATTGTTTATAAGTGTTATTGGATTTTTATGTATAAATTTGCAGGCATTTTGGGCAAATGCAATTTTTATATCTTTCATTGCTTTTGCCGTTTATGTGTTTTTTCTGTTAGATAAAAATTACGAATAGGAAATAATGGAACAATATTATTTAGATTTTGAAAATCCACTCAAAGAAATTGATCTTGAAATTTTGGAATTGGAATCAGAAAAAGATTCGCCCGATGGACAAAAAAAAATCGCTGC
>JABHGY010000144.1 GCA_018671775.1 Fidelibacterota bacterium | reverse complement strand
GAAGCAATGGCTTCAATGCCTTTGCATGTGATGAAGGGCAGTCCATAATTAATTGCATTTCGAAATTGAAGTCGAGAAAATGATTCGGCAATGACTGCTTTAATGCCAGCGCCCATGAGACCTGTAATAACATGCTCAATGCTTTTTCCACCACCGGCAAAATTATGTCCAGCAACGATAAACGAATATCCATTGGATTTAAATCCATTTTCTTGATTAAAATCAGGATGAACGCCGCCCATAACCCATTTGCTATTTTCGTCTTTGTCTAATGCGGATGTCCAAAACTCCTGTTTAATAATATCATAAGCAAAAACATATCCTTCAGCTTTCCAAGCGCTTCCTGTTAAGTTATTCGCCATAGGTTACTCCAAAGTTTTCTGGCATGGGCAGGTTTCGGGGATCAGCAATTGTTCCTGTAAGTGCAGATGCAGCACAAACTGCTGGGGATGTTAAATATATTTCAGCAGATTTACTTCCCATTCGCCCTTTCATATTTCGATTTCCGGCGCTTAATACAACATCGCCATCTCCCGCAACACCACGATGGGTTCCGAAACAAGGCGCACAACCGGATGTGCCGATGGCTACGCCCGCTTTAACTAAAGTGGAAACATAACCTTTTTCTATGGCTTTTAAATATTGAGTTTGGCTTGCAGGCACCATGAGCATATTTATATCAGGATGCACTTGTTTCCCTTCTAAAATGGCAGCGGCAATACCAAAATCTTCGACTCGGCCATTGGTGCATGTTCCAATAAAAATTTGATTTAATTTTGTTCCCACAACTTCCTCAACATTTACAACATCATCCAACCTATCCGGTTTGGCTACTACGGGTCCGACGTTCGTGATATCAATTTCGTATTCGGCTTCAAATTCGGCATTAGAATCACTGGAAACCATTTTCCACTCGCCTTTGGCTACGCCATTTAAATAAGCTTGCGTTTTTTCATCAGGCGCCACAATGCCATTTTTTGCTCCCAAGTCAACGGTCATATTGCATAGGGAAATTCGTCCACCCATGGACAAATCACTTATCGCGGGGCCATCATATTCTAGCGCTTTATAAATAAGGTCACCATTCCAATGCATCATATTCATAATGTGTAATGATAAATCTTTTCCCATAACCCAAGGCTGCCATTTTCCAATGACATGAAATTTCACTGTTTCAGGAACGCGAAACCAGCATTTCCCTGTAGCCATTGCGACGGCGGCATCGGTTACACTCACCGCATTCCCGACTGCACCAACAGCGCCATAAGAATTGGCGTGAGAATCTGTTCCTATACTTACAGTTCCTGGAAGCACATGTCCGTCTTCCACCATAATTTGATGTGCGATTCCTTGTTTTCCGAAATCATAAAAATGAGTTACATTATGCGCTTTCACGATTTCACGCCATTCATTAAGTAAATTGGCAAATGCTTCGGTAGGTGGCGGAACCAAATGATCTGACACACAAATCACTTTGTCACGATCAAAGAGATCTTTCGCCCCTAGAGAATCAAATATATTGAAGGTGGATTTCCCTAAATAATCCATGGTCATGATGGAATTCACATCCGACCAGACTAATTCTCCCGGTCGCACGGAATCTCGTCCACTCTGTTGTGCCATAATTTTTTCGGTTAGTGTCAATCCGGACATTTAGGTGCTCCCTCTCGTCTGTTTTATTTTATTCAAAAATAAATGATATGATTTATGCTTGAGAATAAGTATCTTAAATGGTATGATGGTATGACCATTAGACCATTTATCTCATAAAGAGACTAAAGATTTATTTCATCTTTTGCAATAGCAATTTTGACTAAAAATAGGATTTATCATGAATGTGAAATACAGACCCATTGGACCCCAAGAAAAACTATATAAAACGATTGTAAATCAAATTAGAGATATGATTGTTTCGGGGGAGCTTAAAAAAGGAGATCAATTGCCTTCAGAAAGAGATATGGCAACACAGTTTGGGGTCAGCCGAACGGCAGTGCGTGAAGCTATCAAATCTTTATCCGAGATTGGTTTGATTGATATCATGGTAGGCAAAGGCACTTTTGTAGCCAATAACACAACGGATAGGATTGTAGAATCTGTCAATCTGTTACTTCATGTCGAACAAGTAAAAATAGAAGATTTACATCATGCCCGAATGGTCTTAGAAGCACCCATTGCAAAATTAGCCGCAAAAAACAGATCAGAAGAAAATGTCGCTCAATTAACTTGTCTCATTGAAAAAATGGAAGAGACGCAAGAGCAAACACAAGAATTTATTGATGTAGATACAGAATTCCATATTGAAGTTGCTCGTGCATCTGGGAACACGGCTTTTATTGTTTTGATTCAAGCCATCATCAAAATATTAAGAAGCGAGCGGACTTATGCCATGGACTTTCAAGATCAAACTGAATCTGCGCTCAAGCATCATAAGCAAATATTAAAAATGATTATTGCTCAAGATGAAGGAAAAGCAGAAAAAGCAATGCAAAGCCATCTCGATACAGTCAATGAAGTCATTCAATCATTATAAAAAATGCCACCTTCCCTCCCATTAAGTGACATAAAAGTAATTGAATTTACCCATGCTGTGATGGGGCCATCTTGTGGGCTCATTTTGGCGGATTTAGGAGCAAACGTTATTCGCATTGAGCCCGTCAATGGAGACCCAACTCGAAAGCTAAAAGGTTTTGGCGTCGGCTATTATCCTTTTTATAACCGGAATAAAAAAAGTATCGCAGTAAATATTAAATCACCAGAAGGAAAAGAAATCATTGAAAAACTCATCCCTAAAATGGATGTCCTTGTAGAAAATTTTGGTCCAGGAACAATGGACAGATTAGGCTATGGGTATAATGCAGTGCAAAAAATAAATTCCCGTTTAATTTATGCTTCCTTGAAAGGATTTTTAACTGGACCTTATGAAAATCGCCATGCCATGGACGAAGTGGTCCAAATGATGGGTGGTTTAGCTTATATGACAGGGCCAAGTGGCAGGCCTACCCGCGCTGGCGCCTCTGTGATAGATGTAACAGGTGGCCTATTTGGTGTGATTGGGATTTTAACTGCAGTTCACGATAGAGAAAAAACAGGCAAAGGCTGCTTTGTGAAAAGTGCTCTATTTGAAACCTGTGCATTTTTAATGGGGCAGCACATGGCCTATTCTGCTTTAATTGAAGGCGAAGTTCCTCCGATGCCTGAACGAATTAGCGCATGGGCTGTATATCAGATTTTTGATACACAAGATTCACAACAAATCTTTGTAGGCATTATCAGTGAAAAACATTGGGCTCAATTTTGTAATGTTTTTAATCGCAATGATTTGCTTGAAGATTTTCGATTAAAAACAAATAACAATCGTATCGAGGAAAGAGAATGGCTTTTACCTGAGATTGAATCTATGATGAAAAAGTTATCAAAGGATGACATTATTCATAAGTGTAAAATAGGCGGGATTCCTTATGCGCCTATTGCAAAACCTGAAGAATTGTTTGATGATCCCCAACTTAATAGTGGGAACGGATTGATAGATACAGTGTTTCCCGATGGGACTCAAACTAAAATGCCACGCATTCCGCTTGAATATGGCGATTCTAATTTTGAACTAAGGCATCATCCACCAAAAAATATTGGGATGCATGGAAAAGAGATTCTCATGGATTTGGACTATACCGAATCCGATCTTTCCTTGCTAAAAGAACAAAAAATAATTAATTATTAAACAAACTGTAGAAAGAAATTGAAAATGCAATTTGACACCATTATTCATAATATTCGAGTCGTTAGACCGAATCGCACTACAATTGACTCATTAGATATTGGTATAAAAAATGGGAAGATTTCGACTTTAGAACCATCTATAGATAGAACATTAGGGAAAACAATTATTGACGGGGAAAACCGCTTAGCTTTTCCGGGCGTTGTTGATGCCCATATGCATACAGGGATTTATACGCATTTGAAAGATGATGCTATTACCGAAAGCCGTGCCGCTGCAATGGGGGGCGTTACGACCAGCATCAATTATATGAGAACGGGGCAATATTATTTAAATAAATCTGGTCCCTATCGCGATTTTTTTCCTGAAGTCTTGGCCATTTCAAAGGGAAAGTTCCATGTAGATTATGCATACCATTTGGCCCCTATGATGGGAAGCCATATTGATGAAATTGAATATATCATTGATGAATTTGGCGTAAGCTCTTTTAAAATATTTATGTTTTATGGCAGTCACGGACTCCATGGGAAATCAGACGATCAAAGTAACTTTCTAATGATTGGTCCAGATGATAAATATGATATGGCTCATTTTGAGTTCATTATGCGTGGTATTCAGAAAGCCATGGATAAATATCCAGACAAAAAAGATATGATTAGTCTCAGCCTCCATTGTGAAACGGCTGAAATCATGACAGCCTATACCCAACTGGTTGAAAAGGAAGGTAAATTGTCTGGCTTGCCTGCATACAGTGCTTCTCGACCACCACATTCAGAGGGCTTGGCGATTTTTATCGCATCCTATTTGGCACATGAAACTAACTGTGTTAATATCAATTTGCTCCATCTCTCCTCACGAAAAGCGCTTGATGCGGCCATGATGATGCAAAATGTTTTTCCCCATATAAACTTTAAACGGGAAGTTACTGTAGGGCATTTATTGATGGACATCGATTGTCCTAATGGGAATTTTGCAAAAGTCAATCCGCCCATTCGACCGCGTGCAGATGTGGAGGCCTTATGGGAATCCTTGAAAAATGGACATATTGATTGGGTCGTTAGCGATCACGCCTGTTGTTCTAAAGAAATGAAAGTGGATTCAGACAATCCTGAAAATGTATTTTTAGCAAAATCCGGCTTCGGTGGAACAGAATATCTATTATCTGGCTTATTTAGTGAAGGAACAAAACGAGGTGTCTCTGAAAATAAAATCGCAGAATTGCTTTGCTGGAATCCTGCCCAACGATTTGGACTTCCATCCAAAGGGGATATTGCTCCTGGGTTTGATGCGGATATTGTTCTGTTAGATCCAGATGAAACCTTTATTGTCAAATCAGCTGAATCAGAATCAACACAAGGCTACTCTCCTTTTGAAGGATTTGAATTAAAGGGTAAAGTAAAAACAACATTTTTACGTGGAAATAAAATTTTTGAAGACGGGCAGATTTTAGGTCAAGCTTTAGGGAGATATCTAAAAAGGCCCTATTAACAAATGAAACAAACAAAGGAGAATCAATGACATTATTACAATGGGCTGTTATCTACATCGTTACAGCTTTAATCTTTTACACCATAGCCGTGTGGGCTGAACGATTTGCTGGACGATTAAAAATTTGGCATTTAGGTTTTTTCTGGGCTGGGCTTACAGCGGACTTTATTGGAACAGATTTTATGCGACAAATTGCCGGTGGGATTCACTTGAACCTCCACGGATCAACAGGCCTACTTGCCATTATTTTAATGTTGGTTCATACCATTTGGGCAACACGCGTATTAATCCAAAAAGATGAGGAAGCCATTCTAAGCTTTCACAAATTCAGCACCATTGTTTGGATCATTTGGCTTATTCCTTTTATTACGGGGATTGTCATAGGCGCACTTGCTTAGGGAAAAAATATGGAATATTTAAATCTGACAAATCTTGTTCTGTGGATTCATATCCTTTTTGTTGTGGTTTGGCTCGGAAGTGATTTTGTCGTTTTTAGTTTGAGCATGAGTCTTAAGAACAGAGATTTACCCATTGATGTCCGACTTGACAGAGCAAAACTTGCACAAAAATTTGATATGTGGGTTACCAAAGTATTTTTAGCAACACCCCTGATCGGCTTAAGTTTAGCTTGGTTGCGTTGGAGGAGTTTTGAACCATTGATTACGCTTCCCTGGATGAATTTAAAATTGATTTTATTCAGTGTGATTTTGATTATGGCTATTTTATTAATTACAGGTGCAGCTGGAACAGTTGGTGTTCTTCAAGATATTAAAGATGGTGAAGGTGACGAAGAAGAGAATGAAGCAATTCTCAAAAAACGTGTCAAAGATTTAGCATATCCTGCTATCACGCTTCACATCCTTCTGTCGCTTATTATTATTATTGCTTTGGTTGGATCTCGGATGGGAACAGACATGATTGAAGGAGGCTGGTAGTATGTGGATATTAAAAGTTTTTTGGGTTGAAATGATTTTATTCCCAATCATTATGCTTTACTTCGTATTTAATTCTGGCGCTTGGGCAGAACGAACCTTATTGCAAAATGCAGCTATGATAATGTATAGCTTGGTGCTTATTATCGCTAGTGGTGGATATTTTTATGTTTGGAATAAAAGTCGTAAAAAGTAATATTAACCCGTACTTCAAAATGAAACAATACGTTATAATAGGGCTTCTTCTCATATTAAAACCCCTTACGGGACAGAATGAAACTAAACAATTTCAATTTGATGGAAATATAGTTTTAGAGTCAATGACAAATCTTTCTGGTGGTATTAAGACTGGAGCTATTAATGCTGGTGTGGGTGAGCTGGGGATTGAACTATATCGAAAGAGTAATAAAATACGAATAAGCGCTCTTTTGATTCGTGGCGAAAGTCCATCTGATATTATAGGTGATAGATTTGGTGCAAGTAATATTGATGGATATGATAGTTTTCGATTGTATGAAATCTGGGTTGAACGCCAATGGGCAAATGAAAAATTGAATATTAGATTGGGGAGTTTATTAGCGGATACAGAATTCTCGGCAAATGAATTCGGTGGCCTTTTTTTAAATAGTTCATTTGGTTGGCCCGCCTATATTTCCGCGAACACAATCAATACAGGTCCAGCTTATTGCGTAAGCGCTCCCGGTTTACGTTTCAGGTATCATTTGAATCAAAACCAATATATTCATGCTGGTATTTATGATGGAGATCCCTTTGACCATTTTGAAGGGGATGGCGATATTACAGCGACTGGAATGCATTGGGAGCTCAACAAAAATCAAGGCGTCTTTACTATAGGTGAATGGGTTTCGTTAATGGAAAAATCTTACCTGAGAACTATAAAAGCTGGTTTCTGGAAATATAAGAGTTTAAATCCAAGCTCACCTTATTTTGAAGAAACTGACAATCGTTATGGCTTTTATCTTTCGTCAGAATTCAACTTAAAATCAGGAGTAAATCATCATTCTATTGACGGGTTTCTCCGTGCGGGTTGGAGCCCTAATGCAAATCCAAATGTATTTACTTTAGCCATTGATGGTGGATTATTAATAAATAACCCCGTCAAAATATTAGCGAATGATGTCATTGGAATTGGAGTTGTTTACGCGCAAGTCCAAAATCACATTCAAGATTTAGATTATGAGTGTGCGATTGAATTCACCCTTCCATTTGATCTGTCGGAAAAGGTCAGTATTCAACCCGATTTTCAATGGATTATCCATCCAGGAGGATCATCTTATTTAGAAGACGCTTTTGCGGGTGCCATCCGCATTTCACTTCAATACTAATCGAAAGGATCTACGATGAAACAATTAGCCCAATATTTATTCACCTTCTTTTTAGCCAATCTTTGTTTACTATCTAGCTCAGAAGCAAAAGGGAAACAACTCGATCCGAATAATCCTGAAGACGCGGTGAAAATTATGCGAAAAGTCTCCTCCTCTCTTACCGATGGAGAGCCCACGTACTTTTGGTTTTATGGAAGCGTATATAGTCACAAATTGGGTGAGAAAGATCGACATTTATTTGATTATCAAGGTTTAAATGTCCGTGCATCAAAAACGGTTACTAACAAAGAAAATGGTTATGGCTATACCTATGTTTCAAGAGAGGTCTTGTTTTATCTTGATCCTGAGACAGGTGAATTAATCCATGAATGGGAAAATCCTTGGACAGGCGATACACTTGAAGTTATTCATATTGCAAATGATCCTGTAAATAGTCGATACCCAACTTATGCTTATGGAAAACGTGGTCCTTTCAAATTGCCTGCGGTGATACATGATGGACATTTTATGATGAATATGGAAATTCCACTATTTTATCCAAATCCTTTGGGAGGTGAGCATCAAAAATTTGTGGGCGGATTTTATCAAGCTCATGAAATGTTCAATTGGTTTGGGCGAACGGATGATTTATTCGATGCAACAAAACCATCAAGTACAGATGTAAATGTAGGGTGGGCGCGAGCAGCCCAATGGCTTCCATGGATGGAAATGGGCAGTCTTGAAGGCTCGACGCTTTATCATGGCTTAGGAAAACGAGTGAAAAATTTTGATGACTTACCTGATGTATTAACAAATACCATTCGTGAAAAATATCCTAAGTATGAATTCCCTCCTGATCTGAATGATGAACGCTCTAATATGACCAGTTGGATTTATTTCAAAAAATTAAAAGCAGGTGAAATCGAAAATCCTTGGGAATAATGTATTCAAAAAATATGTGTTCCCCTTCCCTTTTATTGCAATGGTAAATCGTCTTAGGTTTCCACTATAATATTTTGCTAAAAACACACTATTCATAATGTTACATAAAAAAACTGGTTCTGCCCTCTTCACAGAAATCCAAAATGCTTTTATTGGATTAGATACACAATACACACTGGCAACAGGAGAAACTACCAAACGGATCTATTTAGATTCAACCGCTTCTACCCTGATGATGAAGCCAGCCCACGATGTAGTGGAACACTATTACCAACATTATGCTAATACACATAGCACGCTTCATTTTGGTGCAAAAATTTCTACAGACTATTATCAATGGGCTCATGAAAGAATGCTCTCATTTTTGGGTGCTAATCCAAAAACCTATGCCTGCTTTTTTACTGGAAGTGGCACTACCGCTGGCATGAATCGTTTAGCTCGAGTTTTTAAGCACGGGAGGCCTGAAAAAACCACCGCGCTTGTTTCGATTATGGAACATCATTCCAATGATTTGCCTCATCGGAAACACATGGAAAAAATCATACATGTCCCACTCAAAGAAAGAAATGGAAAGTTGGGTTGTGTCTGTATTGACATGCTAGAAAATATTTGCAAAGAGCATCAAGGGCAATTGAATTATATTGCCTTAACGGGCGTGAGTAATGTAACCGGTATTATGAATCCTATTTACGAAGCCGCCGAAATTGCCCATCGTTACGGAGCCTATATGATTGTAGATGGAGCACAATTGGCCGCTCACGTTCCTGTGCAAATGTGCAATCCAAAACATCCTGAACAAAATATTGATGCACTGGTTTTTTCTGGACACAAAACTTATTATCCTGGCTCTCCCGGTGTGGTTGTAGCGCGAAAAGATTTATTGCTTTCGGTAGAACCAGAAGAAGTGGGTGGGGGAATGGTTCAAGACGTATTTACGGAAAATTATGTGGTCAAATCTACATTTCCAGACCGAGAAGAAGCAGGCACACCCAATATTCCTGGTGCGATCGGATTGGCAGTGGCCATAGATATTTTAGACCGAATTGGAATGGATTTTCTCTTTAAAGAAGAAGACAAATTGATTCAACTCGCTCTCGATAAAATGACAAATATTCCTGGTATTCGTATCTATGGAGAAACCAATACGAATCACTGCAAGCGGGTCGCTTCCATTTCATTTAATATGAAAGATTTAGACCATGGATTAACGGCGGCGATTCTGAACGATTATTTTAACATTGCGGTTCGAAATGACTGCTTCTGTGCCCATCCTTATGTCAAAGAAATGATAATGGATGATCTCATGTCTGGGGTCGAAAATATAGAAATGGATGACATAGATGATTATATTGAACTCAAACGTGGCATGGTTCGAGCTAGTTTTGGACTTTATTCAAAAGATGAAGATGTGCATGCCTTGGCGGATGCGCTTATGGAAATTTCTAAAAATGCTGAAAAATATATCTCACATTATCACGTGGATGCTTCTGGGAATTATGTCCATAAATCTTTTCGATTTGATATTGAGCCCTTTTACCCCA
Organism: Fidelibacterota bacterium; assembly: GCA_018671775.1. Lineage (GTDB taxonomy): Bacteria > Fidelibacterota > Marinisomatia > Marinisomatales > UBA1611 > JABHGY01. The sequence goes on along the minus strand of JABHGY010000144.1, from coordinate 970 downwards.
TTTGAGTTTGAGAAAAGAAAAAATACGCTCAAAAGACACTGGCTTAGAATTGGGATTGCTCATTGCCCAATATTTCTTTGATACAGAGCATTTACATTATGGTATTTGGCCAAAAGATTTAGATGTAAAACCCATCAATATCAAAAAGGCGCAAGAAAATCATTCCCAATTTATTTTAGATACCATCCCAGAAAATGTCAAATCCATTTTAGATGTGGGTGGCGGTTCTGGTGGTTTAGCGCAAAAATTGACAAATCAAAACTATCAAGTGGATTGCGTGTCGCCCAGTGAGTATCTCGCTGATGAAATTGAAAAAAAACTAGCGGGAAAAGTGAATGTATATCACGGAAAATTTGAAGACGTCTCAATTCCTAAAAAATATGACCTTGTTCTTTTTAGTGAAAGTTTTCAATATATGCGGATTCGCCATGCATTAAAAAAAGTATTGCAAGTCACAAAACCCAATGGACATATGCTAATCTTTGATTACTTCACCTTGGAATCTGCAGGAAAAAGCCCGATTGGGGGTGGACATAAATGGGAAACGAGTCAAAAAATAATATCAGAATTCCCTTTTGAATTGATTTCAGATCAAGATTTGTCTAAAGAAGCAGCGCCGACCCAGGCTTTGTTGGGGCAATTTGCAGACCAAGTGGCAGACCCGGGACGCAAAATATTAGGTGAATATCTTGAAAGTCATTATCCGAAATTAATGAAGTTTCTCAAATGGAAACTGTCCAATAAAATTGAAAAAATTGAAAAGGAATATTTTTCAGGCATCCAAAGTGTCGAGACTTTCATCAAACATAAAACCTATCGCTTGTTGTTGTATCGGACTTGACTTGATCGCTAACCTTTTAAAGGTTGGACTGGAATAAATCACTTACATTTTGTTGATATGCTAACCTTTTAAAGGTTGAGTTACGGTTTTGGGAGAGATTGCTAGGTAAAAAAATATCGTCATTCTGAT
>JABHGY010000022.1 GCA_018671775.1 Fidelibacterota bacterium | reverse complement strand
TACGATTCGTAACCTGTTTAATCCTTTCGAAAGGATTTCAATTATTTAGGATTGGCTATTTGACCCCCAATTGCCCTTGTCTGGTTTTCTCTCCACAGACTTCAATTAATGCTTCGGTTACATTTTCAAGCATTTGTTTTTTTTGCTCGTCAGTAAATACTTTTTCGATCACTCTTATTATTGTAAATGGCATCTGTATCCTTTTGGTTTGTTACTATTAAGTATTTTTTTTAATTCCGCTGGCTATTAAAAGTATCTTGTTGTGGCGTATCTTGTATTGGATATGGGTCAGAAATTTCAAGGTTGGTTTTTTGATGCCCATCCTTGTGATAATTTCGAACAATAATATTTTCTAACTCAGAATGCGTAATACAATACAGTTTAGTTACTGTACCGACTTCTAGATAAGCCAAATCTTTAACATGGTCAGAATTATATTCGTGTAACTTGATGTTTTTGTCAATTATAAGATAACTCGCTTTACTTGCACAACTAGTCATAAAAACAAAAAGTAAGAATATGATTGCACTATTTTTTACCATTTTTTTCATTTGATTCTCCTTTTGGTTTGCCTATCCCTTCATGGGATATATAAATATAGTTAATATAATTCAAAAAAAACATTTTGATTTATAATGTAGAGACGTAGCATACTACGTCTCTACATTATAAATTGTACCCCTACAAATCGAGGAGATCATCATGTACGAACCAAACATCAACATTTTAGCTGTTTTAGTTTCGGCCGTTATTTTTTTCATCATTGGCGGATTATGGTATTCACCGATCCTGTTTGCCAATCCATGGATCAAAGCCATGGGGTTTTCCGATGAAAAGTTAAAAGAGATGAAGGAAAAAGGTCCTGGTGCCAAACCCTTTATTATTTCATTCATCGGTGGACTGGTTATGGCTTTTGTCACAGCCCATATCGTTGATTTTATGAAAGTAGTTTTTGCCGATTCGGGTATGTCAAATCTTACTATTGGACTCACAGCTGGCTTTTGGCTTTGGCTGGGTTACATCGCCACCTATTCCTTAAATGCGATTTCATATGAAAGCAAATCGTGGACATTCTATTTCATCAACACAGGCTATCAATTGGTCGGCCTTTTTATAATGGGGGCTATTTTAGCAGTTTGGGTTTAGTTTTATTGATAAACTTCATTCGTTAAACAATGGTAAGAGCCTCCAGCATAACGAAAATAAGTGAGGGGCGAAACGAAACGTTTAATTCCAAAACTCTCTAATTTTTCTTCTACATGTTCAGTTAAAAATTTATCACCATTTAACATGACTCCCGGTCCAATCAGCGTATTAACCGCATAATTCCCTAAGTTTTTTCCCTCGCCAGAAGAATCAATGGCATCCAAAAATATTAGCTCAATATCAAGTTGCTTAAGCGCTGCTAAACTATTTTGATGAATCATATTATTTGAAACAAGGCAAGCGATGAGATGATTGTCCCTATCTATAACGGGAGAAAAAACCGTATCCAAATGATATCCTTCTGATTGAATGAGACAATAATGATCTGGTTTTATGATATCCCGTACAAAGTCGTGTCCAATTTTGTTTGATCGCGCAATTCCTCCAAAATAGTATGAACCCTTTTCGGTGTAAAGGAGAAACACTTCTCCAAATTCTAACTGAGATTTTTTGGGCAATTCAATAATATCTTTATTGAATGTATCTCTCATCGTTTTAGCATGAACTTCCGCCTCGATTTGACGATTTTTAGCACTAAAGTTTGCCTTAATCCAAAAATTTTGAAACATTAAGCCGGCATCTCTCAAGAAAACAGCATCATGGTTTAACTGAGTTTCTTGGTTGAGTGTTTCAGGGAAGGGCAGCACGCGAAGAGAAAATCCTGCTTCTTGAATCAAGCTTTTAAACGCTTCAAAATCACGTTTTAATTCAACTTGGTTAGGAATAATTTGATGCTCATTTGCATACACGGTGGCATAGTTTAAACTATTTTCGTTTTCTCCTTGATGGATAGGATAACCTTGCGACCAACAGCCTTGGATATTGCCATGGGCTTTCGGCAGGTCAACGATGATAATTTCGTTCATAAATCTTCTAATGAATGGGTGTTTAGTTTCATGAGAAGTTTAATCAATTATTGTATTAAGCATAGTTGAAATTACATCTATTCAAATAATAATTTCCTGTTCCAAGTTATATGTGATAAAAAATCCAAATATATTATACAGAGTTTTTTTGAGATGCATAAAAAATGCTAATGTTTATACTTTATTATAGATTTCTTTATAGCCACATAACG
>JABHGY010000143.1 GCA_018671775.1 Fidelibacterota bacterium | reverse complement strand
GACTGGAAACATTAGCAGTATAATTAATGACTGAGCCAACCTCTCCATCATTGGAAAGTGTAAAGGATTCTACGGAAGAATGATTAATTTCGAGTGAATCTTCATAGATTTCTGGAAAAACAGATAAATGAGCATTTCCCAAAGCAACAAAAAATGAAATAGTTTCTCCCGCTTCTGCTACGTTGTAAATATTGAGTCCTCCCGCTCCTCCCGAACCACCATCATAAAGAAAGGGCGCTGGATTTGTGTCATCATTGATAGCGGTATGATTATAATTTGAACTATAAGGCGCAGAATCAAAATTACCGTTTGACGAGATTGTGCCACCAGGTCTATACACATAAATTTCATCAGGTGGGCCACTTGCGTTACCATTTTCTGCTTCAGTATTGATGCGATAAATCACCAAACCAGAACGATTCCCAGGCGTGTTGATTTCGTAAAGCCCCTCTTTTTTGCGATATTCTAAAACATAGTATTCAGTATCGGAATTAGGTGAAGCCACTTTGTAGATAACATTTTCTGGCATTTGTAGTGGATTTAAGGTGTAAGTGCCACTTTCAGTGATTTCAGGAATATATGTTAACCAATCGCCATATTTATACTTCATAAAAGCAGACATATATTGAGGTGGATTGCTATTCGCTTCCATCACGTCCCAGCCTCCCACTGGAGAAGGAGCACCTGTATCTGAATAGTGATATAAATCGGGTGCACCCAAAACATGAAAAAATTCGTGACACAAAACACCTACATTAAAGTAAGAAGATTCGCTTAGCATAAAGAGATAATCCCAAGCCCGAACGCCATGAATATAAACTGGCTCTGAATATAAGGACCATCGATGAGGCCAAAGCAATTCGGCCCAGCCATCCGTTTCTCCATAAATCACGAAAGAAATCGCATCAACGTATCCATCATTATTGGCGTCGATGATTAAATCAGCTGGCACTTGCATTTCTATAGATTCAATGGCATTCTTCAGCAGAGTATGTTCTCGTTCTGTTCGCTGATCATTGTTTTCATATCCCTCAGGATTTGCGCCAGAATACGGCTGGTAATAATTTCGATTATGTATATCAATATAAGCCGTATTATTGCCCAGGGTCCATTCAGGGAAATGATGAGTTTGAACATCTAAAGTCTCGTAGGAAACCTCTTGATAATAATTCCGCAATGACGGTTCATCTTCCAGGCTAAAAGGCTCGTCATAAAATATTCGTGGATTAGGAAAATCTGGATCATCTGCAAATTTGATAAAAACATTGATTTGCTCAATCGAGCCAGAAGTGGGTGCATCTCGATCCGTTCGAGCGATATCTTGTGCGAATTGGTTTCGACGCTCTTTATATTTACTTTCAGATAGGAGCAGATTCGGACTTAATCCCACGTCCACAGGATTTACATCATGGACGCGATATTCGGAAGGAACGATTTTGTCTCCATTCTTTTGCGCATAAACAAAATATCCATCTTTTGGGTTTAGGACAATCGTAAATCCCTTTTCGTCATGCAGACGATGATAAAATTGATCTCCCGTTACAAAACATTCGATTATTCCTCCGTCGGGCTGAGTGAGCGTTTCGGGCATCTTTTCAAACCACGTGCCCCATAAAAGAGATTGTAGCAATAAATAAAGTGTGAACCATGCTTTTTTCATAAACACCTCAATAATCCTAATTTATTTTTTTCAGGACGGTTTCGGCGAACCTTTTTCTTTAAAAGCCGAATAGCCTAAAGCTAAAACCATTAATATCAAAACCCAAATGGTCGCATGATGATAGTATGCGTCATTATATGTAATTAAATCGACAAAACGGCCAATCAAAAGGGAGATACGTCCCATAACTGCAAATCCAAAGGAAGCGCCAAAACTTACCATCAAAAAGTAAATTCCCACGCGAGCTACTTTTCCAAAAACACCCTTTTGTTCCTTGGAAAAATAGAAATATAAGAGGCCCGAAATAGTTCCTACTAGCAATAGAATACTATTGAAATAACTATTTCCAATTAAGGCAAAAAAGGGTAAGTCTGGATCGGAAAAATTCAAAGTTGAATTTCTAACTTGGGCAATCACATTGGAATTCAAATAACCATATGCCCGAAGTCCTGCCGCCATTCCCACCGTATAAGCAATGCCCCATCTCGCAAACCAACTAAGTTTGTCAAAAACACTCAAAAGCATCATGATTCCTAAGGCAAAAGGAAGGAGATAAATCAAATGCATTTCGTGCCCTTTATCAATGCCGCCCGCTGGAAATATCGATGTGTTGATCCAAGATAAAGCATCATAAATCCCATACCAAAATGAATCAGCATCATATTGTTTAGATGGCCATAATCGTCCAAATAAATTGGGCTGAATTTGGGTCCAAAAAAACATGGATGTCCAATAGCCAGCAGAAATCCCTACAAAAATATGTTCTGCAATTTTATAAAATGCGTTATCCTTGTACAGATAGGAAAAAATCGCTAAGGTCAAAAATACCGCAATCCATGCTCCTAAAATTTCACCACTCATATCAATATCCTTTAATATTTCTTGGCTTTTTTTCGTTCAACGAAATAAGCCACATTACCAAAAATAATAAATAAAACAATTACCACATGGGCAATTGATTGTGCATCCATTCCGCTGGTTCCAATACCGGGAACCCCTATCAAAGCTTCATATTCCGCCGCACCTGGCATACCCGCCAAAATCCCTTTCACTTGTCCGCCTTGCACGTAAGGCATGACTTCGTTCACTTGAATTGATGTAGTTCCAGTGCTCATTGGGACACCAGTAGGATCTGAAGCATATTGCACCCATTCTACCGTTCCAGGAAATCCTGCGCTAGCGGAAAACAGAAAATCGAAATCTTTGAATTGGTTAACTGCTTCCATCATAGGAATCTCATCCACAGAAAGATTTCGCGCATCTACTGTATATAATTTTCGGATATTACTCACGATACCTTTTATCACCGCTTCTCCGCCCGGTCGAAAGCCAAGCAAAACATAATCTTCTCCATAGCTCTTATCAGGGAATTCCAGTTCAATCACTTTTTCTATGAGATCTTCCGCCATGAATTGTCCATCAGGCCAGAGACAAGTCATATAGATTTTATGATCATTTTTGAGTAAACGTCTGACCAAAGCAAAAACCATGGGATGGAGCTCAGGTTTGGTGCTAGGACCGTATTCCAGCGAAAGTAAAACTTTTGATTCTGGCTCCAAATTCTCAACGGTTTCCCAGACCAAACGAGTTGATTCTGTAGCACGAATGGGCAATCCCAAAGGGAAAAACAAAGGAATCAAAACGACTAAGGCGATAATCAGAAAAATCCACCGACGATCTAATTGACCAATCCGAGAGATAAAATTTAGTATTCCGTTCATCTTTATTCTCCAATGTATGATTTTTCAATGCCAAGAATATATCGCATTGATGTTGCAAAAATTCCCAATCCAATACCCATCATAATGGCGCGAGCTCCTGCGACATTGGGAATATTATAAATCCAATCCTGTAAAATAGGTAAATAGAATAAAGCGGGTTGATCGACAGGCCAACCCATCCAAAAGCCAGCAATCGTAGTCAGCAGAAGGCCACCAACAACAAACCCTAAAGTAATCTGTTTATTTTTGAAGGCATTATTGACCACAACACCAATGCCTAAAATGGTTAAATACAATACAAACCAAGCGGAAATCTTGATACCAATGGGAACCCGTCCTAACATGATGATTATCCCAGAAATCAATAAAAGTGTTGCTTCAAAATTTCGAATACGAAAAGCACGATAAGACGCAGAAGCAACAAAAAAAGCCAACAGTGCAAACATGGTGGCGGATAAAGGTGTAAACATAAATTCAAACATCCATTTAAATAAGGTTCCTTTTCCCGTAACGTGTGCGCCCCACTGAATCGCATCGTTTCCTTTAATGACAAAACCAGCAATGATCGCAAATATAAATCCACCCACTGCAAAAATGCTATATTGCCAACCAGTTTGCTTTTTGAGAATTTTCTGTGATTGCATTTTCAATAAATTGAGTGCACCTAAGAAAATCGCGAAACTGGCTAAAATATCATACCATTGAGTCGCATCATCTTCCACAAAGTTTTTGATATGTGGCTCATCAACGAACCAGCCAAATAATGTTAAAAATCCCACAGTGGCCACAATGGCGATGGGAATAGTTCTTTTCCAAAACATAATTTTCTTCCTATTGAACGGTTAAAAAATTGACAAAATCCCATGAAATCCAGCCAAAATCATGAAAGACACGAAGGGCTGAGCCAATCAAAATGACACCCACAATCATGGCTTTCAGCATATCTTGCCCCTTGATTCCTCCCAGTAATTCAGGCTTTTGAGATAAGTAAGCGGAAGCTGCAAAAAATTCTTCTCCAATCAAGGTATAATCACAAGCGGTTACAAAAAATGGTATCTGAGACTGAGAGGCAGTTCCTGCGATTTGAATCGCTCCGATGGAATTTCCCGTTTCGGCTAAAATGAGAGATTCAGCATAAAATTTTCCCATATACAAACAGGCCGCTGGCTCTTCTCTCACCATGATTCCATTTACACCCGCCGCATAAGCGAATTGGTCATCCGTAAGATAATGCACCATATCGTCTTGAAACAAGTCAGGACGACCTTCCATGAGGTAAGATTCTCTACATGCTTCTCGCCCCGCTTTCATCACAATTGCTCTGGAGACAGGCACATTTAATGGCGTTTCATATCGAGCGGTCATTTTTGCCACATGACCCAAAACAATCACGCCAGCCACCGTTTCAACTTGATCCATATCCATAATTCCGGGAACATACAAAACTTGCTTGCCCATTTCTGTCGAACGTCCTACCGCTTCTTCCACGGCTTTGAGTCCTGGAATATCTCGAAGGAAAAAGGATTCACCGGACTCGGCTAATCTGGTGTAATAAATTAATGTGCCTGAAAAAAGCAAAATCGCAAATAACATCACCGTTCTGTTGCTAAGAAAAAATGGATGCCCTATCAAATAATAGACCATTAGGAGCGCAATGACGATACCAGCTCCTATCCAAAATTGATTATTTTTTAATTCCTTTAATGATTGTCTCTCCAGTTGAGGCTTTGAGTTTGCCTGTTCTAATTTTTCGATTTCTTGAATGAGTCGCTCCACATTTTTTGGTTCTTCCATTAATTCGGTCGCTCTATAATAGTTTTCAGCTCGAATAAATGCATTAATAATCGGACCAAAAAATACGAGAAAATGACTTCCTAACAAGGATAAAGGTTTGGTCATTTCCAAAAAAAACACAGCAGGCGTAACCAAGCCTGTGTCAAAAATCTTTTTCGCTACATTTTGAATAAATGTAATATCTTGCTCTGTGAGAACAAACGACTCTGTTTTGGGTGAAATGATTGTATTCAATTTGTCTCCAACATTTCAAGATTTGAGCGAGGCACCTTAAGAATTTCCCCATCCACTTCTATCTCGGCAACACGAACCATAGTTTCCGATTCCATTTTTTCTAAATCTGAAGGCAAACGTGTAACTTTCCCGATTTTTCCGAAATAGGGCGCTCGAATAATCCGCACTAAACTACCAGCATCAATTCCGATTTCCTGCGATTCAAACTGAATATCATCGGAAATTTGATTCTCATCCAAAGGAATGACAATCTCTGGACGAATGACACCTGCACGGATTTGGGTCGCACCATTAATAGACGCGAAATGATTTTCATGCTCTTTTAATAAAGAAAAAGTCCTATCGCTCATTTGGATTTTTCCATAACCTTCTGTCAGGACAAGCGAAGTTCCTAAGGATTCTGTGCCTGTAATTGCCACGCCCAAAGTGTAACCCAAAAGAGCTTCCAAATCAAAATAATTGAAACCGCCAACTACCACACCAGCCACTTTCATTGCTCTTGCTTTTTGGTAGGCTTCTAATGAAATAAATGAGCCACCGACTATAATTTTTCCTTCGTGCTCAGTTGTAATCATTTCAGGTTTTATTTCGTCATCACGAGATGAACTTACAATAACTATTTCTCCCCGACTTTCGCCTCCGATTCCAAAAATGCCTTGAATAAAGGCTGCCTTTGCCCCGATCACCACACCTTCTTCTGGAATAATTTCTTTCACGGAACCAGACATATACGCATCAACTTCTACTGGAATAGGCGCTTCACGCAAAACGGCAACGCCTGTCACGTCTGAGACAGATTCCAATGTGCCATCGATGGGCGATTTTACGTCCGATTTAAACAATCCAAAAAGACCTGCCATCTCCGCAATAATTTGCCCTTTAGAAATAGCAACGCCATTTTTAACAATCATAGCATCATGAATATCACCAGGTCCAATATTGAGCAAGTTAGATACTTTTACCATTTGGACATTTCCAGGCAAATCAGTTTTGGCCACAATATCATTTGGAAGAACATTATCACCTTGTTCTTTCAAAACTTCTCCTTTGATTGGCAAGCGTCTATTCTTTTCTACTTCTGATTGATGCAGAACTTTAAGTCCTGGAGTGTATGCGTGTGCCATTAGATACTTACCTCTATTGCTTTTACGTCAGGATATTCCGAAACGGCTTCTGACCATTTTCTCAATAATTCCAATCTTTTTCCTTGGTCTGTTGGTATGTCTAATGGTCTTCCCCGTCCATCAAAAACCAATCCCGTAACGCCACCATAAATTTCAGTTTGAATTATTTCACCTACACCTCCACCAATATCCATTTTTTTCGCAGGTGTTAGCTTGGCTTTAATTGGCTCATGAGGTGCGTCCATTTGGATAAAATCACCTTCACGTAGTTGGATTGTTTTACTCGTACCATCAGTAAAAGTTAAATCTGCTGTCAAAATTAGGGCTTTAGATTTTGTTTTCCCAACTGGCGCAATACAGGTTCCCAATCGGATTAAACAATCTTTGTGAAACACTTCCAATGCCGCTTTTCGTGCTTCTTTTGATAATGATTCTTTATCTATATTTGCTAGTACGCCCAATTGGGGCATCATAAAAATAGAATCTACTGCAAGCTGGGTAATTCCTTCTGGCTGAAAAGCATCAATCATCATTCTTGCAGATTGAGCTCGTCTTGGTGCGTGAGATAAAACGCCACCAGAACCAACCAATAAATCTAATTCCATCATATTGACCAGTGATTGCCCTGAGCCCGATTGCTCAAAAGCATCCGAAATAGTTCTTGTCGTTTGCACGCCTTTTAAGGCGACCGCAAAAGCTTTGTGCTGTTCAAATGAGAGACGTAAAGCTTCGCGAGCAATGGCTTGTTCAATGATTAATTCTTCTAAAGATTGAGGAACCGTCGTTGGACGAATCATTTTATTTCCAATTCGATTTGTCAGCTCTTTTCGGTCGATATCCAGAGGAACCCATCGCAATACATTATCCAATCCTGCTTCCGCCAATACATTACAGACGGAATAGGACATGCCCAAATTCGCAGAAACGGTTCGATTAAATTTCCCGGAAAAAACGGAAAAAATGTCTGTGGTTGCTCCACCAATATCCACACCCACGACAGAGATATCCTGTTCTTTCGCAATCATTTCAATCAATGAGCCGACCGCACCAGGTGTTGGCATAATGGGTGCATCTGTCCATGACATCAATTTTTTATATCCTGGAGCTTGTGCCATCACGTGCTCCATGAATAAATCGTGTACTTTATCTCGCGATGGACCAAGATTTTCTCCTTCTAAAGTAGGGCGAATATTCTCAACCATATCTAAATCTACAATATCGCCTAAAACCTCTTGAATCTGCTTTTGTGCTTTGGTATTTCCTGCATAAATCACAGGGAGTTTATAATTTTGTCCGAGCCGCGGTTTTGGATTTGCAGCACGAAGAATTTCAGCTAATTCAACCACATGGGAGACTGTCCCTCCATCAGTGCCGCCAGCCAATAAAATCATATCTGGACGTAACTGACGAATTCGCTTGATTTTTTCGTGAGGCAATCGCCCATCATTGGAAGCAATCACATCCATCACAATAGAGCCTGCACTTAACGCGGCTCTTTCAGCCGATTCCCCTGTCATGGATTTAACAGCACCTGCCACCATCATTTGAAGTCCGCCACCAGCTGAACTGGTAGAAATATAGATATCAACCCCCACACCATCTTTCTGAGGAGACATGATATTATCTCCATCTAAAAGTTTTCGTCCCGCTAATTCTTCAACTTCCATTACTGCATTTAGCACGCCTTTGGTTACATCTTCAAAAGGCGCTTCTACGGTTGTGGGAGCCTCTCCGCGAACGGTAAGGCGATATTCTCCCTCAATATTTTCGATTAAAATAGCTTTGGTTGTGGTGCTACCACAGTCTGTTGCAAGTATTGAGTTTAATTTCATGGGCTTGGGTTTAAAAAGACTAAGAAATACCTAAATAACGGAGGTAAAGATAGGCAAGTGGCATGGCAAATATCAAGGAGTCAAATCGATCTAGAACTCCCCCGTGGCCTTTTAACAATGTTCCAGAATCTTTTACGCCCACATCGCGTTTTAACAT
>JABHGY010000142.1 GCA_018671775.1 Fidelibacterota bacterium | reverse complement strand
TCATTCCCGTAAAAATAATGTAAATTCTCGAGCTTTATCGGGCGATATCAACATCAAACGGAATCTATTTAGTATCGTTTCGGGCGATTAGCTCAGTTGGTTAGAGCGCTACGTTGACATCGTAGAGGTCGGCGGTTCGATTCCGTCATCGCCCACAGTATTGCTCTCTTTTGAGAGATTGAAAATGAATGTAGAACTGAAATCGGTATCTCAGTAAAAGTGTTATTTTTAGATAACCACCGACGAAGTCTTTTTTAACCCAAATCCGGTTAAAGACCTGACTGATTGTCCGATTTCCAACAATAATAAATATGAATCAAATAACAGTCACATTACCGGATGGTTCCACCCGATCTTTTGAATCGGGTATTACGCCTTACGATGTCGCCCTAGACATTGGGGAACGACTTGCTCAAGATGTGGTTTGTGCCAAAATTGATGGCGTGATTTCAGACCTTTCAATATCTTTAAGAAAAGATGTTTCATTGGCATTATTTGATGGACGTTCACCAGAAGGGCACGATGTCCTTCTCCACAGTACCGCACACTTAATGGCCCAAGCGGTTATGAGTTTATACCCTGATGTGCAAATTACCATTGGTCCCACAATTGAAAATGGATTTTTCTATGATTTTGACTTTCCTCAAGAATTTTCTGAAGAAGATTTAGAAAAAATTGAAGCCAAAATGAAGGAATTAGCGAAATCGGCTTATAATGTTTCACGTAAAGAACTTTCAGCAAAAGAAGCTTCTGATTATTTTAATAAAATGGGACAAAAATATAAAGTGGAGATTGTTGATAGCATAGATCCAAAGGAAACGATTTCACTTTATTCTCAAGGCGATTTTACAGACTTGTGCCGTGGACCTCACGTACCCAATACGAGCAAAATTAAGTATTTCAAATTGCTCAGCACTTCTGGAGCTTACTGGCGTGGCGATGAGAAAAATAAGATGCTTCAGCGCATCTATGGAACCGTGTTCGCTAAAAAGAAAGATTTAAAAAAGCATCTTCATCTTTTGGAAGAAGCTAAAAAACGGGATCATCGCAAACTGGGAAAAGAATTAGAACTATTTACCTTTGATGAAGAAGTGGGTCCAGGTTTGCCCTTGTGGCTTCCTAATGGAACCGTCTTAGTGGATGCACTGGAGGACTTGGCGAAAGAAGTAGAGCGAAAAGCAGGTTACGAACGGGTTCGCACACCTCATTTAAGCAAGGGACTTTTATACGAAAAATCCGGACATTTAGCGCATTATCGTGATAGTATGTATCCTGCCATGGACGTGGATGGAAACGAATATTTCGTAAAGCCAATGAATTGCCCTCATCATCACAAGATTTATGATGCGGTTCCAAAAAGTTATAGAGATTTGCCTGTTCGATATGCGGAGTATGGTACCTGTTATCGTTATGAAAAATCAGGACAACTTTTCGGGTTGATGCGTGTGCGAAGTATGCAAATGAATGATGCGCATATCTATTGCACAAGCGAACAATTTAAGAGAGAATTTTTGGCTGTTTGCAAAATGTATTTAGATTATTTTGAGATATTTGGTATTGAAAAATATCAAATGCGTCTTAGTCTTCATGATCCAAAAGCGCTAGGCGAAAAATATGTGGATGATGCTAAATTATGGTTAGAAACGGAACAAGCCGTCAGGGAAGCGTTGGATGAAGGTGGATTGAATTATGTGGAAATTCCCGGTGAAGCCGCATTTTATGGTCCAAAAATCGATGTGCAAGTTTGGAGTGCGATTGGTAAAGAATTTACCTTGGCAACAAACCAAGTTGATTTTGCCATTCCAGAACGGTTTGGATTGACTTATACGGACGAAGAAGGGAACGAACAAACGCCCTTATGTATTCATCGTGCACCATTGAGCACGCATGAAAGATTTATTGGATTTTTGATTGAACATTACGGTGGAAATTTCCCTCTTTGGCTTGCGCCGGTTCAGCTGATGATTATTCCTATTTCAGATAAATATCTTGAATATGCAGAGGAAGTTTGTCTCGCATTGAAATCTGAAGGGTTTCGTGCTAAAACCAATAAGCGTTCTGATAAAGTTGGCGCAAAAATTAGACAAGCGGAATTGAGCAAAATCAATGTGATGCTCATTGTAGGAGAAAAAGAATTACAAGATCGGACTGTGTCAGTCCGAAGACGATTTGAGGGAGACAAAGGGATGCAAACTTTGGAAACCGTCATTTCGGAATTAACAGAAGAAGTTAAAGATAGGAGGCCATCTCATAGCCAAGAAAGCTAAAATACGGTTAAACGATCAAATTACCGCACGAGAAGTAAAACTTATTTCAGATACAGGTGAGCAATTAGGCGTTATGCCCATTAATGATGCGATTGAAGAAGCGCAAGATCGCGGATTGGATTTAATGGAAGTTGCGCCAAATGCAAAACCCCCCGTATGTAAGATCGTTAATTACGGAAAATTGAAATATGAAGAAAAGAAAAAGAAACAAATTAATAAAAAGAAACAACATGTAGTCAAGTTGAAAGAAATTCGATTAAGACCACGAATTGATACGCATGATCTTGAGACAAAGCTAAATCGAGGACGAAAATTCCTTGAAGATGGTTGTAAACTCAAAATTACATTGATGTTTCGCGGACGAGAGTTAGCCAGAACGGATTTAGGCATTGATGTCATGAATGAAGTTTTGGAATCCTTAAGTGACATTGCTGTTATTGAGAAGGAAAATCCTTTAGAAGGCCGTCGCATGTCCGTTGTTTTAACTGCAAAATAGGGAGTAAAAAATGCCTAAAATGAAAACCCGAAGAGGTGCCGCTAAACGATTTAAGTTGACTGGTTCAGGGAAAATAAAAAGAAATAAAGCAAACCATAGACACATGCTTGTCCGTCGTTCAAATTCTGCAAAGAGAAAAATGCGCCAATCTGCATTGGTGAATAAATCTGACCAGAAAAATGTTCGCCAGATGTTGGGCGTGTAAAGAAATAGGAGTAAATCATGCCAAGAGCAAATAGTTCGGTCCCGCGTCATCGCAGGCACCGTAAAATCATTAAACTGGCCAAAGGCTATGTTGGAGCCAGAAGTCGGACCTTTAAATCAGCGAAAGATGCGGTTGTAAGAGCAGGATTATATGCGTACCGTGATCGTCGTCAAAAGAAACGGATGTTTCGTCGTCTTTGGATTACGCGTATCAACGCTGCCGCTAGACTAAATGGAATGTCATATTCAGCATTGATTAATGGTTTAAAACAAAAAGAAATTGATTTAAACCGTAAAGTCTTAGCTGATATGGCGGTTTCTGATCCGCAAGCATTTACCGATTTGGTTAAATCAATTAGCGAGTAAGAGACGAATGTCATTAAAGGAAAATATCGATTCGGTCAGAAGTGATTTTTTGGCCGATATCGAATCCTTTCCAAATGATGCGCAAGACATTGAGAATCTTCGTGTTAAATATCTGGGGAGGAAAGGGCTGGTCGCTGGATTATTTTCGAGTATGGGAAATTTGTCTGCAGAAGAAAGACCCCAAGCAGGCCAATTACTCAATGCCTTAAAAAACGACCTTTCAGAGCAATTTCAAAAAAAGATGGATGAAAATAATTCCGGAGCTCAAACTCAGGATCCATATTTTGACGCCACTTTACCTGGCATCGCACCAGCATTGGGTTCGATGCATCCGTTGGAACGAACTTTGCAAGAAATTAAAGATATTTTTATTTCCATTGGATTTCATGTGGAATATGGCCCGGAAATTGATGACGATTATCACAATTTTTCTGCTTTAAATTTCCCAGAACATCATCCAGCACGAGATATGCAAGATACTTTTTTCGTTGCGCCCGATACAGTTTTAAGAACCCACACCAGTAACGTGCAAATTCATCTTATGGAAAATGAGGATCCGCCCATTCGACATATTGTGCCGGGACGTGTTTATCGAAACGAAGCGATTAGCTTTAAGAGTTATTGCCTCTTTCATCAAGTGGAAGGCATTTATGTTGATAAAAATGTTTCCTTTGGTGAATTAAAAGGCGTACTAGAATATTTTGTTAGACAAATGTTTGGCCCTAAAGTAAAAATGCGATTCCGACCTTCATTTTTCCCCTTTACTGAACCGTCTGCCGAAGTGGATATTTGGAGCACAGAACGAAATCAATGGTTAGAAATTTTGGGCTGTGGCATGGTTGATCCAGCTGTTTTTGATAATGTGGGTTACGATTCTTCCATTTGGCATGGATATGCCTTCGGGATGGGCGTAGAGCGCATTGCTATGTTGAAATATAAGATAGATGATATTCGCCATTTTTACCAAGGCGACGTGAGATTTTTGAGGCAATTCAAATGATTGTTTCTCAACATTGGCTCAAAGATTATGTTGATATTGATGCGACAGTTTCTGACTTAGCCGATATGCTTTCTCTCTTAGGATTGGAAGCGGAAGTGCATACAGAAATTCAACCCATGAGCCATGTGGTCATCGGCAAAGTCAAATCTGCAGAAAAACATCCAAATGCGGATAAATTAAAATTATGCCAAGTTTTTGATGGAAAAAAAACGCATCAAGTTGTTTGCGGTGCGCCGAATATAGATGCGGGACAAACCATTGTTTTTGCAAAAGAAGGGGCAGTTTTACCCGGAAATTTTAAGCTTAAAAAAGTAACAATTCGTGGTGTTGAATCCAATGGAATGATTTGTTCAGAGCGAGAATTAAATTTATCAGATGAGCATGAAGGCATTTTAGTGTTGGATGATACGTTTCAAGCTGGAGATTCTTTTAGCGATGTGATCGGTCCAATTCGTGCGTCCATAGAATTAGATATTACACCTAATCGCCCTGATGCTTTCTCCCATATCGGTGTCGCAAGAGATATTGCCGTAAAAACAAACAAAGTTTTGGCGTTGCCTAAAGTCCTCTCCATTGAAAGTGATGGCGAAAAAACGATTCCGATCACAATGGAAAGTAATGACGATTGCCCTCGATATATTGGGGGAATAATGGAAGGCATAACAGTTAGTCCCAGCCCGCAATGGCTTGTGGATAGACTTCATGCTGCAGGACAAAGAAGCATCAATAATTTAGTGGATATTTCTAATTTTGTTTTACTCGAATTGGGACATCCGACCCATATTTTTGATTACGATAAATTAAAAAATAAAGAGATATTAATTCGTCGATCAAAAAAGAATGAATCAATTGTGACTTTAGATGAGGAAAAACGCGAATTGTCAGAGGGACAATTATTAATTACGGATGGAAAAATTCCAATTGCTATTGCGGGAATTATGGGTGGATTGGAAAGTGCTGTTTCAGAAAAAACTACATCTGTTTTAATTGAAAGTGCTTATTTTAATGCTGTAGTAATTCGCAAAGGGGCAAAATCATTATCAATGCAAACCGAATCTTCAAAGCGATTTGAACGGGGTGTGGATCCAAATGGGGCTGATTTTACATTCTGGCGTGTGGTTAATCTTATCCAAGATTTAACAGGAGGCAAGCTTGTTTCTCCAATAATGGATATATATCCAAAAGTAATAAAAGGTAAAAAAATAACCTTGCGGAAATCTGAACTAAGTTTAATTGCAGGTTGTAAGATTGACAATAAATTTGTTGAAAATACTTTATCAAATTTGGGATTTAAAGTACAATCCAGTGAAAACGAATGGAACTGTACCGCGCCTACATTTCGACCTGATATCGAGAGAGAAATTGATATAATCGAAGAAATAATTCGTGTTTATGGATATGACAATATTCCGTCTGACAATAATATATATGGATCTTATCGCATTGGAAATCCTGACCCTGAAACATACTTAAAGCAATTCCGCAAACTCATGATTGGATTTGGGTATAGACAAGTTTATAATAATTCTTTGCAGAATGAAACGATTTCTCAAATGAGTGGAAAAACATCCATTCCCATGATGAACCCATTGTCCACAGAAATGGCTTTTTTGCGCACATCATTATTGCCGGGGCTCATTCAAAATGCTGATTTTAACCAAAAAAATGGCACGACGGATATACGATTATTTGAATTAGGAAATGTGCACGCAAAGCATGGCGATTCATTGGGTGAGTTAGAAGAATCTTTGATATTATCTTGCATTACAACAGGAAATTATATTTCTGATTCGGTGCACGAAAAAGCCTTAAATCAATCCGTGTTTACTCTCAAGGGAATTTTGAGTCAAATCATTGAATCTCATTTAGGCTTTCGCTTGGTTTTGAAAAAATCGCAAACGCCAGGATTTGATGTATCTTGGGAGATAAATATCAATGGAAAATTGGTAGGATATATGGGACAGATTTCCTCTTCATGGCTGAAAAATTTAGATACAGATATTGAATCTGCTTTTGCTTTTGAGTTCTCTTTTGAAGCTTGGAAAAACATGTTGAAAGGGAAACAAACATTTAAGCCAATTCAAACATTTCCGAAGGTTTCGAGGCATTTGAATTTTGTAATGGAAGAATCGATTCGTGTTGGGAATGTTCTTGATGGTATTAAGAAAAAAGCGGGAAAATTGCTGACGAATGCTGAACCTGTTGATATTTTTAGAGATAGCGAATTAGGAAAAGATATGAAAAGTGTTACTTTCTTCATTGAATTTCAGAGCCCGAGTAAAACGCTTGAAGATAAAGATGTAAATCCCATTATTGATGAAATTATCGGCTTTGTATCTCAACAATATGATGCTAAATTGCGTGTATGAAAAATCCTGAACTACTCAATGAACTAGAACAAAAGATTAAAGATATGGCTACAGCTTTATCCCAATCTCGTGAAAAAATTGCTTCTGGCGTGGCACAAGAAGACGTCTCTGGAAAATTATCTTTAATTGAAGATCATGTTAAGAATTTGATTCAATTATTAAATCAGTTGGAGAATGATTGATATGAGTAATGAAAATAATCAAGTCAAAATTACGATTTTTGGGCAAGAATATTCCATCAAGGCGCCTGCTGACCCAGAATATATAAAATCAATTGCTAAATTTGTGGATGAAAAAATGCGAGAAGTGCAATCTGGATTTTCAACCACTCAATCTTCAACACGGATTGCAATTTTGGCCGCCATGAATATCTCGGATGAATTGATGACATTGAGAAAGAATGATGATTCGGGTGATTTAGCCATTGAAGAAAAACTCTCCACAATGATCGAGTTCATTGACGATTCCCTTAATGCATAATTAACCAATTAACTTGGTGAATATTCAAGAAATATTGCTTTGTTTCTTCTCATCTATATCGCCTATAACTAAAAACACATTATGAATCAATTTGCCATGAATTTCATGCACGTCCTTTCGGGTAAAGAAGTGAGTCATTCTGTTTATGAGGACCTTAAGTCTCGTATAGATTTTTTAAAGAAAAAAGGTGTCGTTCCTTCTTTAGCGGTGATTTTAGTTGGTGATGATCCTGCGTCGAATGTTTACGTTCAATCTAAGTCTCGTCAATTCAAAAAAATGGGACTTCACTCAGACACTATCACTTTTCCTGAGGAAACATCTGAAGCTGGATTGGCTTCCTTCATCGAAGAATTAAATCAAGACGATACTTTTCATGGCATTTTAGTCCAACTCCCGCTACCAAAACAAATCGATGAAAAGCGCATTATCCGTGCAATTTCACCAGAAAAAGATGTGGATGGATTTCATCCGGAGAATTTGGGCTTATTAACTGCAGGAAATCCAAGATTTATTCCTTGCACGCCTAAAGGTATTTTGAGAATATTTTCTCATTATGACATAAGTCCATCCGGAAAGCATATTGTCATATTGGGGCGAAGCAATATCGTAGGGCGACCTATGTCTATTTTGTTATCTTTAAAAAACGATTCAGGAAATGGAACAGTAACGCTTTGTCACTCCAGAACAGCCGATTTAAAATCATTCACAAAAAAAGCAGATATTTTGGTGGTAGCTTTGGGCTCACCAGAACTGATTGACGAATCGTATTTGAAAGATGGTGTTGTAATCGTGGACGTTGGTATTAATCGCGTTTCAGATGATTCTGAAACACGATATAAACTTGTGGGAGATGTGCATTGGGAATCTATCCAAACAATTGCATCTTATGCCACACCTGTTCCTGGTGGTGTTGGTCCTATGACCATTGCTATGCTCGTGGAAAATACGATAGAAGCAGCAGAACAAATTACAAAATTGTCTTAACGTCCGCCTCCATTAGACAAGATTCAATATCCTCAACTTTAAAATGACAATGAATTGAATGATTCATTTCCGTTAATCTTCCCTTAATTTCTCAGGATGAAAACAAAGTACATACGAAACTTTTGCATTATTGCCCATATTGACCATGGCAAATCCACTTTGGCAGATCGCCTATTAGACGAAACAAAAACCTTGAGCACAAAAGAGATGAAAGCCCAAGTTTTGGATAGTATGGATTTGGAACGCGAACGAGGAATTACGATTAAAAGTCATCCCATTCAAATGCATTATTCTCATTCCAATGGTGAGGAGTTTATCTTTAATCTTATTGATACGCCAGGGCATGTTGATTTTTCTTACGAAGTCTCCCGTTCATTAGCTGCTTGTGAAGGCGCGTTACTTTTGGTGGATGCAGCGCAAGGCGTGGAAGCTCAAACCGTCAGTAATACATATTTAGCCATTGAAAACGATTTAGTTTTGATTCCAGTCATCAATAAAGTTGATCTTCCCGTGGCACGTGTAGAAGAAGTTACACAACAAATTATCGAACTGATTGGATGCGAAGAAGATGAGATTATCTCTGCCAGTGCAAAATCGGGCATTGGCATTCAAGATATCTTTGATGCAATTATTGAACGTATTCCTGCACCAGGTGACAACGCGAAAGATAAAACCCGTGCTTTAATATTTGATTCTATGTATGATAATTACCGTGGTGCCCTTGCTTATGTCCGCGTTTTTGATGGGAGCTTAAAAGCGGGAATGACTGCAGAATTTTTTGCTCACAACCAGACATATGATATCACAGAAGTGGGTCATTTTATCTTGAAACACGTGAAAACGGATGAATTAACAGCAGGAGATGTGGGGTATGTGGTAGCCAGTATTCGCGACATGGAACACATTTTACCTGGCGATACGATCACGGCAAAAGAGAATCACGCGGACACGGCTTTGCCCGGATTCAAAAAAGTCCAACCCATGGTTTTTTCAGGCTTATATCCGGCAGATTCAGATGATTATGAACATTTAAGACTGGCTTTAGATAAATTGAAATTGAATGATGCCTCTTTGGAATATATCCCTGAAACCAGTGAAGCTTTAGGTTTTGGGTTCCGTTGTGGTTTTCTTGGGCTTCTTCATTTAGAGATTATCCAAGAACGATTGGAGAGAGAATTTAATCTATCTTTGGTGACCACAACTCCGAACGTTATCTATCAAGTGGAAACGGGAGATGGGGAAATTATTGAAGTCGATACGCCAGCAAAAATGCCAAATTCAGGAGGAATCAATCGCATTATGGAGCCGATTGTTACGGCTGAAATCATTACGCCAAAAGCATTCATTGGAAGCATTATGGGATTATGCCAAAAAAAGAGAGGCGTCTATCTCAACACCCAATATCTTTCACCAGACAAAGCGCAATTACATTATGAACTTCCTTTAGGTGAAATCATTTTTGACTTTTATGACAAACTCAAAAGCATATCAAAAGGATACGCTAGTTTTAATTATGAATTTAAAGAATTTACAACAGGACATTTGCAGAAATTAGATATTCTCATTCATGGTGAGCCTGTAGATGCTCTTTCCACTATTTGCCATCGTGATGATGCCTATCATCGTGGATTGGCGCTCTGTAGTAAGTTGAAAGAATTGATTCCCAGGCAAATGTTCGACATTGCAATTCAAGCTTCATTAGGTTCGAGAATTATTGCTAGATCTACAGTGAAACAAGTGAAAAAAAATGTAACCGCTAAGTGCTATGGTGGAGATATTTCCCGAAAAAGAAAATTGTGGGAAAAACAAAAAAAAGGGAAGAAACGGATGAAAATGATTGGAAAAGTAGAAGTGCCCCAAGAAGCCTTGCTCGCTGTTCTCCAAATTGACGATAATTAATGCAACCTTATTTTTCATTATCGAAGTCTCCTTTTTATAGTTTTCTTTTTACTATTCCTTTATTCATTTTGTATGAATTGGGTGTAATCGCTGTTTCAGGCAATGATGCTTTTGTCCTTAGAAATGGTGCGGATGTTTTTATGAGACAATTCCTTACTTTGTTTGGTGTGCTGGGCGTATATGGATTTTCGGCGTTATTTTTACTGGGATTTTTAGCCACTTATTTTTATCATCGTCATAAATGGGAAACAGTGGACTTTAACAGTAGCTATTTAATCGTCATGTTTTTAGAAAGTATTATGTGGGCTGTACTGTTATACTTTTCCTTAGCGCAAGCTATGTTAACCTTAATGAATCCAAATGGTATTATGCTAACTCAGCAGGTGGTTTTAGCGATTGGTGCTGGTATTTATGAAGAAATGCTATTTCGCGTTTTACTCATTGCTGGCTTGGCTTCTTTATTCAACCTTATCTTTCAATGGAATAAATCTGTGAGTCAATGGGCGGGGATGGTCCTAGCAGCCATTGTTTTTTCACTATTTCATTTTTTAGGAGAATTTGGAGATCATTTTCGATTTGATTTATTTTTCATCCGATTTATTGCAGGCATGATTTTGGGAACCTTATATGTTTTTCGTGGTTTTGGTATCACAGCTTATGCGCATAGCATTTACGATCTTATAGTATTAACGCAAATAACGAAAAATGATTTTTAAATCTTATAAACCGCAAACGAAAAATCAAAAGATATATTCATCTTCATTTTATTCTTTTTCTCAATCAATAAACCATAAATTCCCCACTATGAAAAAAATACTTTTGATCCCATTCGTAACATTATTTTTGTCAACTGCTCTTTTCTCTGGAGGGCTCGAATATGCCAGAGTTTCCATTGTTCCTGAATATGAATCTAATAATATCGTGATTTTTGTTAGTGGAAAAACAGATTCTACAGGCATGGAAGGAGACTTGGCTTTTCTCATACCGGATAATGTGGATTCACTCATGCAAATCACATTTGATGAAAAATCAGATGTAGAAGTTCATCCATTCCCAATTTCAACGATACAGGGGAAAAGTTGGGTTAAAGCGGGTGAGATTTCGGGAGAATTTGCATTTATGCTTGTAAGTGAACATTTTCATGCTCCAGGCAAGCGTGATTTTTCTTATGATTTAGAATTTAACCAATCTATCAAGGCTTTATCTATTGAAATTCAAGAACCACCCATGGCAAGTCAATTTCACTCTTCAGAAGAAAATGCAGAAATTGAAGATGATCCTCATGGTCAAAAAATCCATCGAGTTCATTTACATGATTTTATGGCAGGAACCAAGAAATCCATGCATATTTCATATGTAAACAGTAAAGGAATAACAACACGCCAAATTTTAGAAGAAATGATGGGGAATCCTAATGCTCAAGTACAAAATCCTGCCCCACGCATGCAAACAGCTCCTATTCGGCACAAACTTTATCTTTGGCAGCCAACGGCGATTCTCTTGGTTTTAGCCGTGATTATTGGAGGTGTTTTTGTTTCTCAGAATAAAACCAAAAAGAATAATCTTTGCCCATCTTGCAAGGCCGAAGTAAAAGACGCTTCTAAATTTTGCTCTAAATGTGGGACTCAACTTTTATGATTCCTGTTTTATTTAAGATTGGCCCACTAACAATTTACTCCTATGGTGCTGCTTTGGTGGCGGCATTCTATACGACTTATTTTTTATTGAGTCGTGACTTAAAACGCCTGAACTATGATGATAAATTAGCCTCTGATATGATTTTTTCTGCTGCACTTGGCGGGATACTGGGTGCAAAAATATATTATCTTATGGAAAACTTTGGGCGAGTCCTCGATGATCCAACAGGGATGATCTTTAGTGGTTCCGGTTTGGTTTTTCTAGGCGGATTAATGGGTGGAACACTTGGCGTCACAATCGTTTTACGGCAGAACAAACTCCCATGGCTCATATTTGCGGATATTGTGGCACCTTTATTGATTTTAGGCTATGCCATTGGTCGTGTCGGATGTTTGCTTGTAGGTGATGATTATGGGCTTCCAACGCATTTACCTTGGGGCTTGACCTTTGAAAATGGTTTGCCTGCGACAAGCTATGCGAATTTTGCGCTTTATTATCCCTGGATAGATTTAACGGGATTTGAGCCTGGCTGGCTTAAAGTTCATCCCACTCAATTATACGAAACACTTGCAGGCTTAGGGATATTCACTTTTTTGTGGCGCAAAAGGAAAAATGTAAAAATAACAGGGAGTTTGTTTTTTACCTATTTGGTTTTTGCTGGAACCGAACGATTTTTGATTGAATTTTTACGAACAAACGAGAAATACCTCTTTCAAATGTTTTCTGGCGCACAGGTCATTTCGATGATTATGATATTGATTGGAACCTATTTTTTATTCCATCCGTTCAAACAGGATGAAGAACTCGGCACTTAGAAGATATTTTCTTTGCATGGCATTCGTTGTTTCGTTTCTCTTTGGGAGAGATGAAATAACACTGATTGAATATATACCTTTTCCGAATCTTTTTGATCAAATGGGTTTCACGCCCGATAAAATTCAAATAGGATTCTCTAACCAAATTTATCTCTTAGATCAAGATTCCCGACAAATTTGTCGCTTAAGTTCGAATCAAGAAATACTTTTTTATGGTGGTTTTGGTCAAGGAGAACACACATTTTTTGATCCAGTTTGGATGGGCTTTTTCCCTAATGGTTTATGGATATTAGATCGGACAGAAAATCAATTAATCCAATTGGATTTTCGTCTCAATAAAATTCAAACGCTTCGTATTCAAAAGAGCTCCTCACCTGATTTGGCGTCCATGGATCCATCGGGTGAAATATATCTCCTTAGTAATCAAGAAAGAATTGTCCATACCTTTGACGATTTTGAGATGAATAATGCTTTTATCACCTTTAATGATTTTGATAATCTCATGCCCTGTATTCAATCAATGCACATTAACGAAGCTGGTGTTTTGGGTTTATTTTCATCCTGTGATAATACGGTTCATTTTTTCAATCGTATTGGACGAAGATTCCAAGTGATGAATGTGCGACTTTCTGAACCGAAATTCTTACTCTCAATAAGAGAAGAATGGCTTTTGCTAAATGAAAAAGGGGAAGGGCTTTTTTTAGATTCTGGGGAGAAAATAAAATTACCCGGTATTGTGGGAACCATTCTCGATGTGACGTCTAAAAATAGAACGCTTATTATACTCTCAAAAGATCAAGTACTTTATCTAAATGTGCCTCAGTCATAAGTCTTGGATTTTTCCGGGATTATTATGTTTTAGCGTACTCCTAGGGCAAACGACGAGTCATACGGATACCTTGACATTTCAGTCGGGTGTTAGCATCTATGCTCTATCTCATCCTTTTGTGCTCAGCGAATCGCTCCATTGTTTATCTCACACATCTGCAATCATCGATTCTATAGATGAAATTCATGGAAACGTTTATTTGGCAGATCTTCCCAAACTGGGGACGAATATAATATTTTCGTATGAATCGCTTCAAAATCCAATTCCAAAACGCGTTTCACCTTTATTGAATTTTATAAACATATCTACAGAATTGGATAAATCTATAGCTGATGATAAAAAATCTATTCAAGCTATAAATCAAGAAAATAATGTCTCTACAGCGGGTTCATTTTATCGCCAGTTGAATCTCTCACAAAAAGGTGGATCAGAATTTACAGGTGGCTTAAAATTTCAAATTCAAGGTTTTGTGAATGAAGATATTCAAATTAGCGGATTTATGAGCGATGAAGATATACCGCTTCAGCCCGAGGGAAATACGCAAAGGCTACAAGAAATTGATCAAATATTTCTGCAATTAACTCATCCAAAAGATGTGCTAGAGATTGGGGATATAGATTATAATATCAACTTAGGTAAACTCATTAATTACAGAAGAAAACAAATAGGGATAAAGAATATCTTTAATACTAATAACACTGAAGTTCATAGTATATTATCAAACTCAAAAAGTCAATTTCAGCGGATGACATTTTATGGAAAAGATGGTATGCAAGGTCCGTATTTTTTATCATCTAAAAATGGAAATGTAGATATTGTGGTGCAAGCAGGAACGGAAAAAGTGTGGCTAGATGGAAAGGAGCTAATCCGCGGTGAAAACCATGATTACATTATGGATTATCATGCGGGAGAAATTTTGTTTACGGCGCAAAACTTAATCCATTTTGACTCGGAAATTTATATTGAATTTCAATATAACGATTTTCAATATACGAGAAATCTCTTTGGGAGTGGATTTACAAAATCATTTAGCCGTCGAGGAGAATTTTCCTTGCATTGGGTTCAGGAAAGCGATTTTATCTCTCAAGATCGATCAGAACTATCTTCTGAAATGCTTTCTGCTTTAGAATCTGCTGGCGATACGGATATTTTCCTTGAAGGTGATATTGCAGATTCAACCGGTGATTATTTTTGGCAAGATTCAATTTGGATTTATAAAGATGAATGGACTGGAGAAACATCCAGTCGCTCGTCTGTGATATTTCATTATGATCCAAATGGAAATTATATCAAAAAGATATCTCAATCAGGGCAATTATATTATCAATATTCTCACAAAAAAAATGACACTGATTTATCATATTCTCCTGGACAAAAAGGTGTTTCTCCAATAGCAAATCGTTTGTTTTATATGAGCTCAAACTGGGATTTTTCAGATGATATTCAATTATCATTAGAACTGGCAAGATCGAATCATGATTTGAATACACTTTCATCTTTGGAGGATGAAGATAATTTAGGATATTCCTATTTTTTAAAATTTGATAAAGAGACTGGGCAATCTTCAGAAAACTTTATATTGAATTATCGTTTTAGAGATTGGATGAAATCAACGCATTATGCTTCGCTTAGTCGAGATGAGGATATTTTGTTTAATACGGCATGGAATTTAAATTCACCCTTGTCAAAGAAATTACGCGTGACGGATGGGAACTTTTCTTTAAATTGGCCCAAAATTGGAAAAACTAAAGCTGAATACGCCGTTCTTCATTTTGGAGATATTGCGAAAGAGCGCTTCCAATTTCAACAAAATATCTCCATGCCATTTTTCAATAACTCTGTATTTAAAATCAATCGCGTTTTGAATGATTCAAGTTTATACTTTCAGCAATCGGTTTATCTTTCGTTATTTTCGGGAAGTCTCCATCCATATTTTTCCTATGACGAAGAATTAGATGAGAAAATAAAATCATTCCGTAAGATATGCTTAGGATTGAAGAGAAAGATTAATTCAAATACATGGAATATATCCTTACGTCATCGTAAAGATGAAGTGGAATTGGATTCACTGTCGAGTGGATTAGAATTGAGCCAAGAAGGTTGGTTTGGGGAATTTGATTATTTGTCGGAATTCCAAAAAGCGTGGCGAACAAAACTCACGATTCGAAATCGGATTCAACGAGATGAAATCCATCAAAAAGATTTGAATTATATTTTAGGGCTAGCTCAAATCTCTTTTCGAGAAAGGAATCATCCTGCTCAATGGGATTTTCAATTTAATTCAGAAGAAACGTTTAAAGAGAATCGAGTGGTGGTTTATGATTCTGTGGGACTTGGATTGGGGCAATATCGATATGATTCTGATTTCAATGATTATATTTCTGATCCCAATGGTTCATATATTGCCCAGTCGATTCCTTCGGGCATTTTAAAGCAAAATACGTCTATTGCTAGTATGCAGAGATTTGTCTTTGATTTTTTAAAGCGGAATCAGAAAAATAGCATTCCCATGCGAATCCAAATTGAAAATCGATTAGATTTCCAAGGAGATGCAAATCAGGCTCAAAATATGATTTCACCTAGCATTAAAGATTCTTCTGTTGTGCGGTCGCGCTGGAATCATAAAATAAAAGTGGATTATTCACCAATATTAAGTCTAACAAAATTTCAATCATGGGTGCAAATTTCAAGAGACATGAATGGCATGGATTCCAGAGGAAATGATATTAAGAATCAGAGAGAATCTGCCCTTTTATTTGAGAATAAACGTCTTGGGAATTGGCGAATGAAAAGTCGTGTTCAATGGAATTATTTTAAAATGGAATCTGGATTGTCGGTGCTACGGAATCGAGAGATTAATGATTGGTGGACAGAAACAAAATTCACAAAAAAAATCCATTCAGACTTACAATGGACCATCGGATTGCAAGGCGGAGCGGGGAGAGGCTCTCATTCAGAAAGTGCTTTTACAGCAAATGATATAGGGCTTTCTCTTGAGGGAAAAATATTTTTCCTTAAAAAAGGGAGAATCGAATCAAAATGGACATGGGATCATGTGCGGTTAGAATCTGGGGATATTTTACCGCCGGAAGCACTCATGGGGCATCCCGTTGGGGACGCATTTCAGACACAAACAAGATTTCGATGGATGATGGACCAACGTGTTTCTCTCAATCTTTCTTTGTTGACGATACGGGATTCACGTTACGGAAATTTGATTACATTTAATGGAGAATTTCGTGCCTATTTTTAAGCAGTTCTCAACCTTCTTAATTATAAAGCGGCAAGTTTTAGTTGCAAGCCTATTCACGGTGGGTCGCAGTAAGCTAAGTAACTTTTATTTTCACCCATTTAAATCCAAAAATGTGGGGGATAATAGGGGGTTTTTAAAAATATGATGAAAATAATAATTACGAAATTTTTTTATCTAAGTATAAAAAATAAAAGAAAATGGAAATATCGTTTTTATATTATCTGTTTATTGCTGAGTCTTGGATTTTCACAAAGTCCCAGTCAGATTTATTTTATGGAATTAGATAGTAGCGTTATTCAAGATTCTCTCTCGGCTTTATTAAGGAATAATTTTGATGATTTTCATGAATATAGATTAAAGCAATTTTCACTTCATGATTCTATTAAAGCTTTTTACGCTTTACGTCCAATTGAAGCAAGAATAGATACACTTATTTTTTCAAATCATTTTGATATTTCACCTCAATATTTGCATCATATATTTTCTTTAAAGACAGAGAATACTATTGGACAAAATGTAGTAAATGAAAGATTAAGAAACATTCAAAAATTATATCCATTTATTCTGGAAATACCAAACTATCGTTTTGGGCGTATTTCAGAGGAGAAAATGGGATT